>JBARCC010000271.1:0-8152 GCA_049793635.1 Maribacter sp.
GGCTGGAATTGTAATTTCTGGTAATTTTACATCAAATATGTTAAAAGAGTATAGAATGATGAAAAAAATGGCCAGCCTTCTTCTCGTTGCTGTTTTTGCAGGAGCGATTACCTTAGGTGCATACAAACTTTTCTTTGAAAATCACAATTTCACCGTCGTCACCCAAGAAAATGATAACGCAATTTTTAATGCGAGTTATACCCCTACCTCGCCCAAAGGGGCCGGTATCAATGAAGTCGATTTTACTACTGCTGCCGAAAATACGGTAAATGCCGTGGTACACGTCAAAAATATAACCCTTAGTAAAGGACCAACGAGCATCCTGGATTTCTTTTATGGATCCGGTGGTAGTGCGGTGCCCCAAGTCGGCACAGGTTCTGGTGTGATCATTTCCTCGGATGGTTATATAGTGACGAACAACCATGTAATTTCAAGAGCCAATCAATTACAGGTGACCTTGAACAATAATCGCACCTACAACGCCCAACTGATAGGGACAGACCCCAACTCCGATATCGCCCTTATCAAAATAGAGGCCGATGATAAATTACCGTATTTGGCATTTGGAGATTCTGATGGTACTAAAATCGGGGAATGGGTATTGGCTGTTGGAAATCCGTTCAACCTCACCTCTACGGTTACGGCCGGTATAGTAAGTGCCAAAGCACGGAATCTAGGTAAAAATCAATCATTTATACAAACGGACGCAGCCGTAAATCCAGGAAATTCTGGAGGTGCTTTGGTGAATACCAACGGGGATTTGGTCGGCATCAATACGGCCATCTCTTCCCAAACGGGGTCTTATGTAGGCTATTCTTTCGCCGTTCCGAGCAATATTGCCAAAAAAGTGGTCCAGGATATTCTAGAATATGGCAATGTACAACAAGGCTTTATGGGCATCCGGCCTGCTCCCGTAAATACTAGGGATGCCATCGAAAAAGGGTATAATACTATCGATGGGGTGTATATCGAATACATAGAAGACGCCTCGGCGGCAGTAGACGCAGGCTTAAAAATTGGCGATGTCATCAAAAAGGCAGATGCTATCGAGATACATAAGTACGCAGATCTTACCGGATATCTTTCCACCAAAAGACCCGGTGATACTTTAGAGTTTGTCATTGAGCGTGAAGGAGAGGTATTGGAAATTCCTCTTACTTTAAAAGAACGTCAAAAACTAGTCGTTCCAGAGATGGGACTAGAGGTGAAAAATCTGACCGAGAACGACAAAAAAGTGTACAAGACCAAGACAGGAGTAAAAATCGTAGGTGTTCCAGAGACCTACAGAGGGTATGGCCTGTCTGAGAAAGTAATCGTTCAGATAGACGATATGGAAATTGGGAATATAGATGATGCATACGTGGCATTCGGCCGTATCACCAAGTATAGCAAAACAGTGATTACCATGATTGGTGTTAACGGCGAAAAAGACCGACTCATTTTTCAATAAACGAGGGTTGCTATGTGGTCGACTACCTATTGGGAACTTTGAAATTTATTGATTCGAGTGCAATAGCACTTAGGGTAGACAAGCGAACAATGAACAGGTGTGAGTCCTGCAAATGAATTTTTGTCCCCATGCAGTATTATCCAGATAAAAAAATGAAAAGTGCAGCTTTTCGGTCACTAGAAAAAGTCTTCATAAATGCAAATAATTCTGGTAAGGTTTAGGTACCATGGCACTTAAAGCACATAATGGACATTTCATTCTGCTTTAATCCACATTCACTTAGCAAAACATGATGAAAAGTAACAACCTTTCATTGCAATTGAATCATTAAAGAGAAATACTGAACTTTAATGTATTCTCCAAAGATATTTCGGTATTCATGAACAGTAACCTCAGTACTCCGATACGCTGTGCCCTTTCGCATACACATCCTAAAACTTCGAATGTACCGAGGTATCATTGTAAAACGTGTTCATTCGCTTTTGCTTATACAGGATATATTATTTCAACATCCCATATAAAACAAGCATTTGGAATGGAAAAAGGCTGATAACCTTTGTTCATTTTGTTTTATTAATTGACCATAATAAATTACTTTAGTCCCCTCTAAATCATTTTTAAACACAATACCTATTCCATGAAAATTTATAAAGCACTGTTACTTCTAGCCTTTTTGCTAGTATCTACCTACCAATATGCCCAAGAAACCGAAGAAGATGATGATAAATTATCTTTGGATAACGGACCCATTAGTGATCAATTTGATTATGTCGCAAAACGATCTGGTAATTACAGGGCCGACGGTGTTCGATACGAGGTCGTAAAGGAAACAAACCTTTTTAAAATCCGTAAAAATGTATTGGACTCCATTGCCGCCATGAACAAAAAAACGGCAGAGTTAAAGGCAACCATTGCAGAGCATGAAACGACGATCACGTCCCTGAATAATAAGTTAGAGGAGACCACGACGAATCTTACGGAAGTTTCTGAAGAAAAAGATAGCATTTCATTTTTGGGAATACCGGTATCGAAGGGGACCTATAATTTTATTCTTTGGACCATTATTGGAGGATTATTTTTGATCCTGGGGCTTTTCATATACCGCTTTAGAAATAGTAATATCCTTACCCAAGAAGCAAAAAAGAACCTTGCGGAACTTGAAGTGGAATATGAAGATCACAGAAGACGTGCCCTAGAGCGTGAGCAGAAAATAAGTCGGCAACTCCAAGACGAAATCAACAAACAGAAAAAAACCAAATAAGCAACCCATTGAGGGTGAGCCCACGATAGATTCGTAAGCAAACAAGCAATGCTTTAAGAGCTTTTAGAGCTCGATTATCGAGTAAAGCTTCTAGTGGGAAACTTTATTTTGATATGTTTACTATAAAAAGAATCACCCCTGATCAAATTACCGAAGTTGTTCGTTTGTTCGATGCCTACAGGATATTCTATAAAATGGAATCGGACCTTGAAGCAGGTGCATCGTTCCTAAAACGACGGCTGAATAAAGGTGAATCCATAATTTTTGCCGCCTACGAAGAGGAGGTGGCCGTGGGATTCACACAATTATTCTTCACCTTTTCTTCGGTGAGCCTTAAAGAGTCCTTAATTTTAAACGACCTATACGTTTCTGAAGAACACAGGAACAATGCAATAGGCAAACGGCTGCTTTTGAAAGCCCAAGAATACTGTAATGAGAATGACTTTAAAGGGTTGGCTTTGGAAACAGCCATCGATAATCCCGCTCAAAAGCTATATGAACAGTTAGGTTGGAAAAAACAGGATTCCTGTTTTCATTACTTTTGGCCTGCAAGAGGATAATTCCGTAAATAACATGCGAATAGATATTATTACCGTTTTACCCGAATTGCTTACCAGCCCGTTCGAAGCCTCTATATTAAAAAGAGCCATTGAAAAAGGGCTGGTCGAAGTACATTTTCATAACCTTAGGGAGTACACCGATACCAAATACCGCAATGTAGATGATTACCAATTTGGAGGCGGTGCCGGTATGGTACTCATGATCGAACCCATTGATAAATGTATTACCCAACTGAAATCTGAAAGGGTCTATGATGAAATTATTTACATGACCCCAGATGGTGAAACATTACAACAAAGGATGGCAAATCAACTGTCTATGGTCGAGAATATGATAATTCTATGCGGACATTATAAGGGAGTGGACCAGCGGGTGAGAGATGCTTACATTACCAAGGAGATATCTATTGGAGATTATGTGCTTTCAGGAGGGGAACTGGGAGCTGCAGTACTTTGCGACGCAATTATTCGCCTAATGCCAGGAGTGCTGAACGATGAAACCTCGGCCTTAACGGATACCTTTCAGGACGGTCTTTTGGCACCTCCGGTGTATACGAGACCTGCAGAATATAAAGGGATGCAGGTCCCCAAAATTCTACTTAGTGGTAATTTTGCCAAAATTGAGGAATGGAGAGAACAGAAGGCCAACGAGCGTACCGAAAAACTGCGTCCCGATTTATTGGAATAGCCATTTGTTTTTTTAAGAAGAATAAAGTGATAAAATACTTGCAAATTATAATTTAAGGATTAATTTTGCACCCTGTTAGAACAACCTCTGACGAGAATCGTGAATGTTGCTCTGATGTAATTCCAATTAACAATACCATGGAATCATTAATAAAATTTGTACAGGACGAATTCGTAACTAAAAAAGAATTCCCTAAGTTTTCTTCCGGGGATACGATTACGGTCTACTACGAAATCAAAGAACGTGAAAAAACAAGAACCCAGATTTTCAAAGGCGTAGTGATACAACGAAGAGGAACAGGTGCCACTGAAACATTCACGATTAGAAAGATGTCCGGAACTGTGGGTGTGGAACGTATTTTTCCCGTCAATTTACCCGCATTACAGAAAATTGAAATCAACAAAAAAGGTAAGGTACGTAGATCAAGAATTTACTACTTCCGTGAATTGACAGGTAAAAAAGCTAGAATCAAGGAAATAAGAGGATAAATAATCCTAAGAAAACATACTTAAATGCACCGTCTCTAGTTGGGGGCGGTGTTTTTTTATGAACAAATGTGAATAACTTGTGTTCATAACCTGTTGATTAATAATAGTGTAGGCAAATGAGTAAGAAATTGAATTTTTGTTTAACTTTAGATAAGGTTAAAAAAATCAGGAAATCATAAATCCTATTATTTGACCTCTATAAAGTTTACGTTCTTTATATTGTTGTTTGGCCCAGAATGTTCAAGAAATGAAAACATTGTATAAGTGGCCCATTTTAGTTCGCAAGGCTGATTAGATACAAAATCCATTCCTAATGGTACGCTCATTAAGTTGACCATTAAAAAGGACTTTGTTTCCGTTAAAGTCTGTAAAAATGAAATTTTCATCTAAGAATTGAAATGTTTCAAAATGCATAAGAAGCAGTGTTCATACACATTCTTATCCTATTGACGAAAACAACAAGAAGAGGTATTTGTGTTTTTGGACGCGATGTGCATCAACTACAAATCCCTTAAACGTTGAATAAGGGATACGAATGCAATCAAGGGTTGCCGTTTTAGTGCAAAACTAAAACAAACAGTTCGTGAACTTTTTCTAAAAAGCCATATCAATGTATGCGTACACTGATATGGCTTTTGTTATTCAAAAAATCTTCTTTTTGGCCTTAACATTAGGGCAAATCCTATATTCTCCACCTATATAAAATCGTATATTTGCTCCGCTTTAATTTAAACAACTTAGCAAATGTCCAAAATTTTTTATACCAAAACAGACGAGGCTCCAGCGTTGGCAACAGAGTCTTTTTTACCTATTGTAAAAGCATTTACAAAAACTTCCGGAATTGAGATCGAAACGAAAGATATTTCATTGGCAGGCAGAATTGCGGCCACATTCCCAGAGTTTTTAACGCCAGAACAACAGGTATCCAACGATTTGGAAGAATTAGGGGAAATGGCAAAGCAACCAGAGGCAAATATTATCAAACTACCCAATATTAGTGCTTCTGTACCGCAATTGAACGAAGCTATAAAAGAGTTACAACAAAAAGGATATGCCATTCCCAGCTATCCCAATGAGCCGAAGGACCATGAGGAAAGAAAAATAAAGGCTAAATATGATAAGATAAAAGGCAGTGCGGTTAATCCCGTGTTACGGGAAGGGAATTCTGACCGAAGAGCCCCAAGGGCGGTCAAAAATTACGCTAAAAAAAATCCACATAGTATGGGTGCATGGAGTTCAACTTCCAAAACCCATGTTGCCACTATGGGCGAGGGCGATTTTCAGGCAAATGAAAAATCACTGACCCTCAATGATGCCACCGAAGTACAGGTAAAATTAGTAACGAACCAAGGTGATACTATCTTAAAAGAGAAGATTGCACTACAGGCAGGTGAAATAATCGACGCCACGGTTTTGAGTAAAAAAGCGTTGCTCAACTTCTTGGAAAACGAAATTGAGGATGCCAAGCGTACAGGGGTATTATTTTCGGTACACCTTAAGGCGACCATGATGAAGGTTTCGGATCCCATTATTTTCGGTCACGTGGTAGAAACCTATTTCAAACCGGTTTTTGAAAAGTATGCTGCCACTTTTGAGAAATTGGGCATTAGCCCGAACGACGGCCTTGCGGTATTGTATCAAAAAATAGAAAAGTTGCCAAACGATGAGCAAGAGGCGATTATCCAAGATTTGAACCAAGTAATGGAAACCGGTCCTGATTTAGCGATGGTAAATTCGGAAAAAGGGATTACCAACCTGCATGTCCCAAGCGATATCATCATCGATGCATCGATGCCAGCCATGATCCGTAATTCAGGAAAAATGTGGAATTCTGAAGGTAACCTCGAGGACACCAAAGCTGTAATTCCCGATAGTAGTTACGCCGGCATTTACACCGCAACCATCAATTTCTGTAAAAAATATGGAGCATTCGACCCCACTACGATGGGTACCGTGCCCAATGTGGGTCTTATGGCACAGAAGGCTGAAGAATATGGTTCACACGATAAAACCTTCGAAATCAATGCCTCGGGAAAAGTGCAGGTAATCAATTTAAGCAATGGAAAAACCCTTATCGAGCATACTGTTGAGAAAGGGGATATTTGGCGAATGTGTCAGGTGAAGGATGCCCCGATTCAAGATTGGGTGAAATTAGCGGTGACACGGGCATCAGCGACAAAAGATCCCGCTATTTTTTGGTTGGACCAAAACAGGGCTCACGATGCAGAGCTCATTAAAAAAGTGAACACCTATTTGGCCCTCGAGAATACCACCGGACTCGATATACAGATTATGGCACCAACAGAGGCTACCGAATATACCCTGAAGAGATTGAAGGCCGGTAAGGATACCATTTCCGTTTCAGGAAATGTATTGCGCGATTACCTCACCGACCTTTTTCCAATACTGGAGGTGGGAACAAGTGCTAAAATGCTATCCATAGTTCCCTTAATGAACGGTGGAGGCCTTTTTGAAACGGGCGCCGGTGGATCCGCTCCCAAACATGTGGAACAATTTATCGAAGAAGGGCATCTTCGCTGGGATTCTCTCGGGGAATTCTTGGCATTAGGAGTTTCATTGGAGTTTAATGGTGAAAAATATAAAAATACCAAAGCCAAAGTATTGGGAGACACCTTAGACAGCGCCACCGAAAAATTTCTGCTAAACGACAAGTCCCCCTCTCGAAAAGTAAAAGAGCTTGATACGAGGGGAAGTCATTTTTATCTTGCCAAATATTGGGCCGAGGCGTTGGCAGAGCAATCTGAAAATGCAGAACTAAAGGCCGTTTTCGAAACCATTAGTCGAAAGATAAACGAAAAGGAATCTCAAATTCTGTCGGAATTACTGGAAGCACAGGGAAGTCATCAAGAAATCGGTGGCTATTACAAACCCGATCCCACCTTGGTGGTCAAGGCAATGAGGCCCAGTACGACCTTTAATGACATCCTAGCAAGTATATAATTACAATAAAAAATCCTTCTTTAAAGAAGGATTTTTTTATGAACCTTGAACAACTTCGTTTTTATTCTATATTTCTAGTTATTTTTAAATAAAAATTGATGCCTCGATCTTCCCGCTATGTGCTTGCACTATTTTTATTATTTTTTTCTCTTGGATATTCCCAACAAAAATTCACCCTTAGCGGTACCATATCAGAAGAAAATAGTAATGAGACCCTAATTGGGGTAACGGTTGGTTTTCCCGAGCAAAGAACAGGGGTAACTACCAACGAATATGGATTTTACTCCATCACCCTACCCGAAGGAAAATATACCTTGGTAGTGAGTTATTTAGGATTTAAGAGTATTTCAAAAGAAATTGAGCTTATCAAAAATGTGAAACTTGACTTCAAGCTACAAGAACAGGCAGAGCAATTGGAGGAAGTTGTGGTCTCGACCGATGTAGAGCGGTTGAATATTCGAAAACCTCAAATGAGCGTGAATGCCTTATCGGTAGAAACAATAAAAAAAATACCAGTTATTCTTGGCGAAGCAGATGTCATTAAGTCTTTATTACTATTACCGGGGGTTACCAATGCAGGTGAAGGAGCATCAGGCTTTAATGTGCGCGGCGGAGCGGTTGATCAAAATTTAATTCTTTTAGATGAAGCAATTATCTTTAATTCATCTCATTTATTTGGATTCTTTTCTGTTTTTAATCCCGATGCGATAAAAGATTTAAAGCTGTATAAGGGAGGTATTCCTG
>JBARCC010000272.1:0-9525 GCA_049793635.1 Maribacter sp.
GGGACAGTATCCCTATATAGACCATCTAGCAAACACTTGGACTTTGATGTAGACATACAGCTGTCCAATGCACATTTGCTCATACCTGACAAACGTTTGTTAGATGGTCGTTGGGATATTAAGGTATTTTGGGAATATGATGGTGAGCACTATTTATTCAAAGAAAGTTTGATCTATGAAACGAGCTATTAGAAATAAGAACCAAGACAATAGGCCTTTGTTTCCCCCATTGCTCAAGTCTATCCACCTACCCCTGAACTAAAAAAAATGGTATTATCAGCACTCATATTGGGTTTAATGGGAAGTCTGCACTGCGTGGGTATGTGCGGCCCCATCGCCTTTATGCTGCCGGTAGACAGGCATAGCCACGTGAAAAAGTTTTCGCAGATATTCATCTATCATTTTGGAAGATTGATGGCCTATGGAATCATGGGCCTGGTATTTGGACTGTTGGGAAAAGGATTATATGTGTTCGGTATACAGCAGAAACTTTCTATTTTTATCGGAATACTGATGATCTTCGTGGTACTCATACCGGCCAAGACATTCAATACCCATAACCTTTCCAAACCCTTATATAAAGTAATATCATCGGTCAAGAACAAATTGGGAGAGGAGTTGAAGAAGAAAACCCCTGATACTTTTTTGACTATTGGTTTCCTAAACGGCTTCTTGCCCTGCGGTCTGGTATACATGGCACTGTTCGGAGCTATGGCAATGGGCAACCCTATGGAAGGTGCGCTTTATATGATGCTGTTCGGCTTGGGAACCATACCGCTCATGACCACGGCCATCTATGCTAGCGGATTTTTAAAAGGGGCCGCAAGAAGGCAAGTACAACGGCTCATTCCTGTATTCGTGGTGGTAATCGGGCTACTTTTTATTGTACGTGGACTTGGGCTCGGAATTCCGTATGTTTCTCCAAAACCTGTGGTAGAAGTAGTTTCCACCTCTCTTGAATGTCACGAATGAGCCTAACTCCAAACGAAATTGCCCTGAGACCACGGTTTCAACTAGAACTTTCCCGATCTAAGGAAGCTGTCTTGGATATTCTCGAAAATTCAGGCCAATATCCTTTTTTGGTACAACGCATGGACGAGCATATTTACATCAAATTCCATCGGGAACACCAGCATTTTTGGTCCCCACAATTACACTTGGAAATTGAGGAACTAAATACGTTCAATACCAAAATTTATGGGGTTTATGGCCCTAACCCTACGCTTTGGACATTTTTTATGTTCCTTCACTTTGGTGTGGGTACCGTATTTATGCTCTTGGGCATATGGGCCTATTCCAACTCGGCCTTGAACAAGCCCTATGGAATTCACCTAGGCGGTATGGGTTTTCTGATTGTCGTTTGGTTCGTGCTGTACGCCCTTGGTAGGGCGGGAAAACGAAAAGGAAAACCACAGATGCAGCAACTGAATTCATTCGTGACCAAGGCACTTTCACTGTAAATACCTTGTACGTGGAAAAATGCTTATCAGCATTTTAAAGTGATTGCAAAGAAAAGGCGACCCTGTTAGGAATCGCCTTATTACCTGGCACCCTATAAAATTGTAACTAACTAATTTTGAATGTGATCACAGGTATTTTTGAATGATTGGCAATATCCTCCCCAATACTCCCGACAAAGAAATGGGATAGTCCTTTTCGCCCGTGCGTGGGTATGCCTATAAGATCTGCGCCAACGCCTTCGCTATACTTTAAAATGCCTCTTTCCACACTATATTCATTGTAAATGCTCACTGTTTGAGAGGAACCTGCCTTTTGGAGAAATTTGGAAATTCGGTCTTGGGCATCCCCCGAACTCATGAAATCATCTCCTGGAGTGTTTACATACACCAGGTCTACTGTTGCGGATAAAGCGGTAGCAAAGTTTATCGCTTTTCTGAACGCCAGTAGACTATCGTCTTTAAAATCACACCCGAAAACAAAATGCTTCACCTTAAATTCAGGGATATCATCCTTTATAACGAGTACGGGAACCTCTGAGCTTCTTACGACCTTTTCCGCATTGGAGCCTACGAATAATTCCTTAAGACCATCTGCGCCATGGGAGCCCATGACCACCAGATCGGCATTGTGTTTTTTAGCGATCTCGTTCACTTCTGAGAATACTTTGAAGTGCTTGACGATTGTCGTAACCTTTATCCCCTTCATATACGGCTGGTCTAAAAACTCCATCAACCTTTTCTCAGCAGCTTTAAGAAGCAGCACGGTGTATTGTTGGTTTATAGTTTCGGCCGAAGTGGTCAAGGTATCGTTAAGTTCCAGCATGTGCACTACGAACAGTTCCGCTTTATGGCTCTTGGCCAAGGAAGCGGCAACTTTTAGGGCATATTCCGATGGTTCGGAGAAATCGGTAGGGACGATGATATTTTTCATAATCGATTATTTTTTAAGTTCTTGGTAATCAATATATAAAACCTTTTTATAATTTTTTCTATAGACCAGAAACATAGGTAAGGATGCCTATTTCATGTGATGAGCTATGCGCATTAAACGGTCATGGAGAACAATTTAGTGTCGGGTGCCTTACGTTGTAGGTATACATCAAAGGCCATACAGATGTTGCGTACGAACGCCTGCCCTTTTTCTGTGATCATGAGACCATCGTCAGTAAATACCACCAGATCATCCGCTTGCATTTCTTTCAACTTGTTCAAGGCCGTTATCATTTGAGGAACGAATAGTTCACGCTCTTTCCAAGAGGTCTCGAACCTGCACATGAGGTTCAGGATATGTTGGCGAACGATGCGGTCTTCATCAGTGAGGATATGCCCCCTAAAAATAGGAATGATTTCGTGTGCTATTAAATGCTGATATTCTTCGATGCTTTTTACGTTTTGGGCAAAACCATACCAACTATCACTGATGCTTGAAGCACCCAGACCTACCATCAATTTCGTTTTAGATGGGGTATATCCCATAAAATTACGATGTAAGGTTCCGCCCTGCATGGCCTTGAACAAGCTATCGGTCTTTAATGCAAAATGGTCCATTCCAATTTCGCGGTACCCCACCTCGGTCAAAACTTGTTTTCCTCTTTCGTACTGCCGCCTTTTTTCGTCGGCAGACGGAAGATCTTCGTCCTTATATCCTCGCTGACCATTGCCCTTGAGCCATGGCACATGGGCGTAGCTGTAAAAGGCCAACCGGTCTGGCATGAGTTCTTTGGTCTTTTCTATAGTGCGTTCTACGTGTTCAAGGGTCTGGTGTGGCAGCCCAAAGATAATATCGTGGCCTACCGAGGTGTATCCTATTTCCCTGGCCCATTCCGTTACATTTTTCACGTTCGAAAAAGGTTGCATCCTATGGATCGCTTGTTGTACGGTTTCATTATAATCCTGTACTCCGTAACTGACCCTTCTGAAACCGACGTCATACAAGGCTTGTAAATGCTCTCGGGTAGTATTGTTCGGGTGACCCTCGAAACTGAATTCATGATCTACTGCCCTATCGGCAAATCTGAATATGCCTTCAATAAGTGTTTTTAAGTGCTCAGGAGAGAAAAACGTCGGCGTACCGCCGCCTAAATGCAATTCTTTGATGACAGGTCTTTCGGAAAAAAGGCTACGATACAGTTTCCACTCCCCAAGTACGGCCTGGATATAGGGCAGCTCCACTTCATGCTTTTTGGTGATCCGCTTATGGCAACCACAGAACGTACACAGCTGTTCACAAAAAGGCAAGTGGATATAGAGACTGATGCCTTCTTTTACGTTACTCTCGGTAAAACTTTTTCGTACGGAAGCGTCCCACTTTTTTCCCGAAAAGGTGTTCAGGTCCCAATACGGTACCGTTGGATAACTGGTATATCTCGGACCTTGAACATTGTACTTTTGTACTAAACTACACATAACTGGTATTTTGATGATGACAAAGCTAAAGGCAATCTCGCATGTAAAACATGACGAATATCATATTTGATAGCTACCGTTGGTTCATGGACTATGGGGATTGATTTCCGGTTTTAATATTATTTGTGACTTTTATCAGTTTTGAATAGCTTTAGGTACAGTATTTTTGAGACCTCCATCAATAGATTATTTTTTTTGATGGAAGAATTGTTGAACAACATCGATCAACATATTGTTTTACTAAAAATTGAGTTCAAATTCAATTGAACCATCCGTATGGAATTTATAGACTATTACAAAGTACTTGGGATTACAAAATCAGCTACACCCTCCGAGGTCAAAAAGGCTTATCGAAAACTGGCCAGAAAGTACCATCCAGATTTAAACCCTAATGATGCGGCCGCCGAAAAGATGTTCAAGCAGGTCAATGAGGCCAATGAGGTACTTAGTGATGCTGAGAAACGAAAAAAATATGACGAATACGGCAAGGATTGGCAACATGCCGAAGAATTCGAGAAACAGAAACAGGCACGACGCCCCAGTGGCGGCTTTGGAGGATACACCTATTCAGGAGGGCAATCTTCAGAAGATTTCTCCGATTTTTTCGAGAATATGTTCGGCGGCGGTTCTTATCGTTCCTCCCAAAGGAGCGGTAGATTTCGTGGACAAGATCTAAATGCAGAACTACAACTCAACTTGACCGATACACTTACCACGCACAAAAGAACCTTGACCATAAACAACAAAAATATCCGCATCACCATTCCTGCGGGTGTGGAGGACGGCCAAACCATAAAAATTTCGGGGCATGGTGGACCGGGGGCAAACAACGGACCTTCGGGCGATCTGTTCATCACTTTTAAAATATTGAACAATACCTCCTTCGCACGGGAACGTGCAGATCTCTATAAAACGAAAGAAATTCCACTTACCACCGCTGTACTTGGTGGAGAGATTACCATCGATACCCTGAGCGGAAAAGTGAAATTAAAGGTAAAACCGGGAACAGCGAACGGAACGAAGGTGAAATTAAAAGGTAAAGGTGTACCCAAATACAAAAAGGAAGGCCAATCAGGAGATTTCTACGTTACCTACACGGTAAACATCCCTACGACCCTTACCGATAGGCAGAAAGAACTATTTCAGCAACTTCAAGAAACACATATGTAATCCCAGAAATATGGAAGTAGAATATATACATATCAAAGATTTTTGCAGAGGCCATAACCTTAAAGAGGAATTTATAGTGCAACTACAGGACTATGAATTGATCGCCTTGAAAATCATTGATGAGCAACAGTTTATCTATATCGAGGAATTGCCTAAAGTTGAAAAACTGGTTCGGCTGCATCAAGATCTACATATCAACATCGACGGTCTGGAAGCGATACATTACTTGCTGGAAAGGACGCAACAAATGAGCGAGGAGTTACACCTTCTTAAAAAAAGATTAAACCGCTACGAGACGATGTAGCCCCTACCTCCTACTGTCTTTTTAATATCAATAGCATGAAACCCCTTTCTACATCCTAAAAAGAAAGATTACCCGTATGATACCGGTGCCCATATCTACAAGAGATGGCGTATGAGTGGCATGTATTTGATATCCTGCAACTAGGGCTTGGTTATAGGGGATAGGAATCCATAATACTACTAAGAAGGAAAGAACGCTTTTTTATCCTTTAAGTCCAGCGAAAGTTCTTGAATCGTTTTTTGCTCCAAAGCCTCTACTAATGTTGACCGTGCCGGTACAAATAGGTGATGCAAGGGACAGGGTTTTTTGCTATTACAATCCTCTAGACTCAACAAACATGATACCAGACGTTTTTTACCGTCGATTACTTCTATCACCTTGGCGATAGGCTGCTTCATATTCTCTTTGCTCATGTAAAACCCTCCTTTTGGCCCCCTCGTTGAAGAAACGATTCCGTGCCTTGCTAGATCTTGAAGCAGTTTAGCCAAATAGGTTTTCGGGACATTGATGTTTTTATAGATATCCTTCACCATTAACTTATGGTCTTCACTAGAGTGAATGGCTAAATGCAAAACGCCTTTTAGAGCATATTTCGCGGAGTTTGAGAACATGGCTACTTTTTTCTTTAAAAATAATAAAACTAAAAAGACTTTTTTATCCTTAATATGATTTCCGTCATATTTTTTGCGCTTTCATGGCTTTACTTTTGGATTTGTAATACGTAAACAACCATAAAATGAAAACAATACTTAGAAGTCTAGCGATGGTCTTTTCCTTAATGTTACTGAGCTGTGGAGGAAAGGAAGAAAAAAAAGAGGGATTTAGTGTTGACCGTTCCAAATCTACGGACAAGCCTACAGAAACAGCGCCGGCATCAAATGAAGTACCTGCTTCCCAACGGATTACACTTGATGAAAAAGGGGTAGGCCAAATTAAGGACATTACCCTAGACCCTGTGATCGATACCGAAATGGCAGAGGCAGGTAAAACACTTTACAATTCGAATTGCACCGCTTGCCACAAACTGGACAAACGGTTCATAGGTCCGTCCCCGATAGGAATTCTAGAAAGACGGAGTCCCGAGTGGATCATGAACATGATTCTTGACCCCAAAATGATGACGGAACAAGATCGTTGTGCCAAAGACTTGCTTATTGAATTCAACGGAGCCGCCATGGCCAACCAAAATTTGACGGTAGAAGAAACCCGCTCTATTCTGGAATATTTTAGAACCTTATAAATAACCCTAGATATGAAAACAACCCATTTACAATTACTTACCGGTACGTTCTTAATGCTGTTTTTGATATGCAGCTGTAAGAACGAATCCAAAAACGGTAAAGCCACTGGTACCTCGGAAACCACGGCAACTGAAAAACAAGGGCAAGCCTTTATTGAAAATGATGTGTCTACACCAAATGTGCTTCAAATCGCAATAGGTTCACCTGACCACACCACTTTGGTAGCGGCGGTACAAGCAGCGGAACTGGAAAATGTGTTGGTAAATGCAGGCCCCCTCATGGTGTTTGCCCCTACCAATGCCGCTTTTGATGCCCTTCCTGTGGGCACAGTTGAAAATTTACTGAAAACATAAAATAAGGCTGCATTAGCGCATATTCTAAAACACCATGTTACCGCTGGCAACTATTCAAAAGAATTCTTGAAAAAGTTCAAAAAACTTGGGCAGGCAAACGATCAAAATGCGCTAGTAGAGGTAAAAGGTGATGATGTCTACGTCGGTGGCGCCAAGATCATAGCCAGTATCCCCGCAGGTAACGGAATCGTACATGTAGTCGACAAGGTAATTTTACCCCCATCAGAATAGAAAAACAACCATACATTTAAAATAGAACTAATGAAAAAGTACAAGTTTATAGGAACACTCTTGGGAATAACTGCGCTTTTAGCGAGTTGCGGTAATCAAGGCAATGGCGCATCAAACGGTGCCCTTTCTTCTAACGCTGCTGAAAAAGCCTACGTTGCCCCTGGCGAACATGATGAATTTTATGCCTTTATGTCGGGTGGATATAGTGGCAATATCACGGTTTACGGTCTACCATCGGGTAGGATGTTCAAAGAGATCCCGGTGTTTTCCCAATTTCCGACCTCAGGATACGGATATTCCGAAGAAACCAAACCCATGCTCAATACCTCTTTCGGTTTTGTTCCGTGGGACGATTCCCACCACCCCGATATTTCCCAAACCAAAGGGGAGTTGGATGGAAGATGGATTTTCATAAATGGTAATAACACACCACGTATCGCTAGGATAAGTTTAAGCACTTTTGAAACGGAGGAAATCATAGAGATTCCCAATAGTGCAGGTAACCACAGTTCTTCCTTCATTACTGAGAATACAGAATATGTAGTGGCAGGAACTCGTTTTTCGGTACCTATACCTCAACGCGACATGCCCATAAATGAATATAAAGGAAACTTTAAAGGCTCCCTTTCGTTTATTAGTATCGCCCCCGATAACGGTAGGATGAACCTAGAATTTCAGTTGACGATGCCAGGTTTTAACTATGACCTTTCACATCCTGGCCGTGGTAAGTCGCACGGCTGGTTTTTCTTCACTACGTACAACACAGAAGAGGCCAATTCTTTAATGGAGGTAAATTCTTCGCAAAACGATAAGGATTTTATCGCAGCTATAAATTGGAAGAAAGTAGAGGAATACGTGAAAAACGGTGGTGGTACCCTGATGCCCGCTGAATATGCTCATAACGTTTATGACGAACATACCCATACAGCAATATCGACCATGAAAAAAGAGGTACTTACTGTGAACCCGTTGGATGTACCGGGAGCTGTATATTTCTTACCCACTCCAAAATCTCCCCACGGTTGCGATGTAGACCCCAGCGGTCAATACATTATTGGTAATGGTAAATTATCCGCAGATTTAACGGTGCATTCTTTTGACAAGATGATCGCCGCCATAGAAGGCAAAAAGTTCGATGGGGAAGCCTATGGCATTCCCATTCTAAAATTTGAGGATGTATTAGCGGGCGTTGTTGAAAGTGGCGGATTAGGTCCGTTGCATACAGAGTTTGATGGAAAAGGAAATGCGTATACTACGTTCTTTATTTCATCAGAAGTCGTAAAGTGGAAATTAGGTACTTGGGAAGTATTGGATAGACAACCTACCTTCTACTCCGTAGGGCACTTAATGATTCCTGGTGGTAACTCTGCCAAACCCTTCGGTAAGTACGTCGTAGCGCTGAACAAGATTACGAAAGATCGATACTTGCCCGTGGGTCCAGAAATGGAGCACTCGGCGCAGATCTATGATATTTCTGGAGATAAAATGGAATTGATCTATGATTTTCCTACCCATGGCGAGCCACATTATGCAGCGGGTATACCTGCAGAACTCTTAGCGCCTAAGGCCAAAAAAATCTACCGCTTAGATGAGAACAAGCACCCATATGCAGTTTTAAACCCGGCAGATGCAAGGGTAGAACGTGTAGGAAACGAGGTCCATGTATACATGTCAACGATTAGAAGTCACTTTACACCAGACAATATTGAAGGCGTAAAAGTGGGGGACAAAGTGTATTTCCATATTACCAACCACGAGCAAGATTTTGATGTCCCACACGGCTTTGCCATGATAGGTCAGAATACTTCAGAGCTATTGGTAATGCCCGGTCAGACCAAAACATCGGTTTGGGAACCCAAAAAGGTAGGAGTTTGGCCTTTCTACTGCACGGATTTCTGTTCCGCCTTGCACCAAGAAATGCAGGGGTATGTAAGGGTGTCACCCGCAAATTCTTACGTACCGATAAGCTACAGTTTAGGAGATTAAGGAGAATAGGATTCTTTATTTCAATCGAAAAAGCGGGCTTTTAAAAAATACCGGCCCGCTTTTTTCAACTAAAAATCGCAGTTCATTAAAGAAGTAGATGATGAAAAAAGCAAGTCTAATGATGATTATTGGGACCTTATTTCTATTGGGTTTGTTTGCCTTTCCACTTTGGAACATTATGCTGGGCGCACCCCAATATCCAGAACCCTTGGGCATGAATATTCATATTGACGGTATACGTGACGCTAATGAATTCGACTTACAGAATATCGATGGCCTCAACCACTACATTGGTATGCGCAAGCTACCCAAGCCAGAAGAAATGTGGGAGTTTAGTACATTTCCTCTGGTCATAGGGGGTATGGTCGCTTTAG
>JBARCC010000273.1:0-9098 GCA_049793635.1 Maribacter sp.
CAAATAACCGGTGCCGTCAATTACCAGAATCAACTCATACAACAGGTGGTACAGTTGCCCGCGGAACTTGCCGGGGGTGAACCAGGAACTTTTATTGAAGCCGTATTCGGTCAGCCACAGCAGGTAAACGCCGCGGCCACCCTACGACAGCAGATTTTTGATGGGTCGTATATCGTTGGGGTACAGGCCACCAAAGCCTTTCTTAGTTACAGCGCCAACAATAAGGAAAAAACAGCCCTTGAGGTCCGCAAACAAGTGGTAGAAGCTTACGGCAATGTACTTTTAGCAAAAGAAAGCGTAGCCATCCTTGAGAAGAACAAAGCTACGCTCGAGAGAAACCTTTATGAAACCTCAAAACTTTTCGAAAACGGATTGGGGGATGAAGAAAGTGTCGACCAGTTGCAGATCACACTGTCCTCGGTAGAGAACCAATTAAACAATGCGTTGCGGCTAAGAGAAATAACCGTACAAATTTTGAACATAAGCATGGGTCTAGATTTGACCGCCCCGACCCAATTGCAGGAAAATCTAGAGGACTTGACCGTTTCAAAAATTGACTTCGGCATCTTGAACACTGCTTTTAATATTAGTGATAATGTCGATTATAAGTTAGCTGAAAACTTAAACCAACAACGGTTCTATGAGTGGAAATTGGCAAGAAGCAGAGCGCTCCCTACCTTAAATGCATTTGCATCTTACGGGGCGCTTTCCTTTGGCGAACAATTTTCATTTTTTGACAATGGGCAAGATTGGTTCGAGTTTTCTACCATAGGCGTTGATCTGAGCATTCCGATTTTCAGTTCCTTGAAGAGAAGTGCCAGCACACAACGTGCCAAAATTGCCTTGGAAAAAGCCAAGACCCAACTTACCGAAGCAGAACAGCAAATACGATTACAGTTAGAGAGTGCAAAAAACAATTACACCCTAGCCATCGATAATTACCAAACGGCCAAGCAGAACCTGGCTTTGTCCGAACGCATCGAAAACAAGAATCAGATTAAATATACCGAAGGCCTGGCAACTAGTTTTGAGCTACGCCAGGCCCAGACCCAGCTATATTCGGCTCAACAAGAATACTTACAGAACATGGTAGAGGTCATTACTAAAAAAACCGAATTGGAGATAGTATTGAATGAAAAGTAGTTTAAAGGTTTATATGTTAAAAGTTTAAAATACACTAATGTAAAAATAAGATGAAAGAATTTTCATTTGAAAAATTAAAAGTTTGGCAGAAAGCAAGAAGCCTTTCTATCAATGTCTATAATACCACAAAAATGCTTCCCACAGAGGAGCGCTTTGGGTTAGTAAGCCAAATGAGAAGATGTGCCATTTCCATATCATCGAATATTGCGGAAGGAACCGGTAGACATTCAGGTAAGGATAAAGCCAGATTTACAGAAATAGCTTTTTCTTCGGCGCTAGAACTCTTAAATCAAAGTATCCTATGCAAGGATTTAGCGTTTTTTTCGAATAAAGAGCATGCTAGCATAAGGAATTCAATTACAGAAATAACCGCAATGTTAGACGGCTTGCGTAAAGCACAACTAAACTCATAACCCTATCACCTCATAAACTATTAAATACATGAAAAATATAAGCTACTTTTTAATCTTTACCCTACTACTGGCCTCTTGCGGTGGTTCTAGCGATCAATCTGTCAACGATTTAATTGCCGAAGGAAACTTAGAAACATTAAGGACCAAAAAAAATGAAATTTCAGAGCGCTATAAAAGCTTAGGAAATGACATACGGCAACTTGACTCTGTCATTGCCATAAAATCAGGTGAGGGAAACCTTCCCCTTATTTCGACCATCACCGCCAAAGCAGAAAAATTCGATCACTTTTTGGAACTTCAAGGTGACGTTACTACGAAACAGAATGTACTCATTTACCCAGAAATGCAGGGTACGTTACAACGTGTTTACGTAAAAGAAGGGCAACGTGTTACCAAAGGGCAGTTATTGGCAGCTATAGACGATGGTGGTATGGGAAGTCAGCTCGCCCAACTGGAAACGCAAGCCGCATTGGCCAAAACCACTTTTGAACGTCAGCAGCGTTTATGGGATCAGAACATCGGCTCGGAAATCCAATACCTACAGGCCAAGACAAATTACGAGGCTACGGAGAGCAGTGTGAAGCAGATACGTAGTCAATTAGGGAAATCCAACATACGGGCGCCATTCTCTGGAATTATAGATGATGTTATCAAAGACCAAGGTACTGTAGTTGCGCCCGGCCAGGGCTCAGAAGTATTTAGGATCGTTAATCTATCGGACATGTACATCGAGGTAGATGTGCCCGAAAGTTATCTGAACGATATCAAGGAGGGGAATGTAGCAAAAGTATATTTCCCAATATTGGGAGATACCCTCATTTCAAAAATACGACAGACCGGAAATTTCATTAATCCGGGCAACAGGGCATTTTCCGTAGAAGTGGCGGTACCCAACAAGAACAGTGCTATAAAGCCAAACTTGACCGCTAAGGTAAGTTTGAACGATTATAGCTCGGAAGCTGCGATTTTAGTGCCTCAAGGTATTATTTCGGAAAATGCGGAAGGCCAACAATATTTATATGTAGCGAACGATAAGGAGGATGACAAGGCTGTCGCTAAAAGAAGGATAATTACCACTGGCCGTACCCAAGGGAATATGGTCGAGGTATTATCTGGTGTTGAAGAAGGTGAACTATTGATCAAAGAAGGCGCTAGAAGCGTAAAAGATGGACAAAGCGTTCAGATTTTGAGTAGTAAGTAGACGGAAGATTAAAATAAGTAATTGTATGGGAATCTGTTGCACTTCATATTGCGGAAGGATCTGGTGATACAAACGCACCATTAAATCGTTTTCTACAAATTTCTATCCATTCAGTAAAAGAATGTGTGGTTTGTATAGCGATAGCAGAAAGAAGGAAATACATCACCAAAACCCAACATCAAGAAATACGCACTACTCTTGAAGAATTGTCTAAAATGATTACAGGTTTAAAAAAGTATCTTAAGAACAAAGCAATTACATAACGCACGATGTCGCTTTGTTCTACTAAAACTAAAGACTAACGACTAAAGACTTAAAATGAGTAAACAAAAGAAAAACGCCGATAAGGAATTTAGCCTATCCTCATGGGCCATTGACAACCCCTCGGTCATATACGTCATGATCGTATTATTGCTGATCATAGGCTATCAAGGGTATCAGGCCATGCCCAGGGAAGATTATCCGGAAATTGTCGAGACCAAAATTTATGTCAGTACCCCGTATCCGGGAAATACCGCTGAGGATATAGAGCGTTTATTGACCGACCCTTTGGAGGACCGTTTAAAAAACGTGAGCAATGTAGTTGAAACGATATCTACATCCCAAGAAGATTATTCCATCATCACCGTAGAATTCGATGAGGATATTACGGTAGAACAGGCAAAGCAAAAAGTAAAGGATGAGGTCGATGGGGAAAAAGCCAGTGAGGATTGGCCCACTTTTAACGGGGCGAAGGTAGAACCCAATATTTTTGATCTTAACCTAGCAGAATCCTTTCCGATCATGAACATCAATTTCACTGGAGATTATCCGGTAGAAAAACTTAAGGAATTTGCCGAATACCTAGAGGAGGAGATAGAGAATTTACCTGAAATTAAGCAGGTAGATATACGAGGTGCCCAGAAAAAAGAGGTGGAAGTTGCCGTTGACGTATATAAAATGATGGCCGCCAAAGTAAATTTTCAAGATGTCATCGGTGCCATCAGCAATGGCAATATGACCATGTCGGCAGGGAATATAAAAACATCGGAACAACGCCGTACCATTCGCGTATTGGGTGAAATCGAAAAACCTGAGGAGCTCAATAATTTTGTGGTCAAATCAGATGACGGTCCGGTGTACCTCAAAGATATTGCCCAAGTATATTTTCAAGAAAAGGAAAAAACGACCTACGCCCGTGAATTTGGGGAGAGTGTAGTCATGCTCGATATTAAAAAGCGGTCGGGGAAAAATACGATAGCCGCCACGACCCAAATTCGGGAAATCGTAAAAAAAGCCCAGGAAAATTATTATCCTGCAGATTTGAACATTTCTATTGCCAACGATTCCTCGGATAGAACCTTGAACCAAGTCGATGATTTGGTAAACAATATTATTTTCGGGATTATTTTGGTCGTAACCGTATTGATGTTTTTCCTAGGATTTAGGAACGCGCTTTTTGTAGGGTTCGCGATACCTATGTCCATGTTCATTTCTTTCGCGGTGCTCAATTTAGCTGGGTATACCCTAAACACGATGATCCTTTTTGGAATGATCATGGGGCTGGGCATGTTGGTGGATAACGGGATCGTGGTCGTAGAAAACGTGTATCGTTTGATGAGTGAGGGCATGTCACGTACAGAAGCGGCAAAGAAAGGAATCGGGGAAATCGCTTTTCCGATTATTATTTCTACGGTGACTACGGTCGCGGCATTTGTACCGTTGGCATTCTGGCCCGGCATTTTTGGTCAGTTCATGATTTTCTTCCCGATTACGCTATCGGTCGTGTTAGGCTCCTCTTTATTCGTGGCCATTTTTATGAACTCAATGCTGGTATCTCAATTTATGAGCACAGAGGAAAAAGAACTGACCAAAAAGCAATTATACCGTATTACCGCCATCTTAGGTGGTTTTGGACTTCTTATCTTATTCTTCGGCGGAGCTATGCGAGGGCTGGGCACAGTAATGGTATTTACGGTGATCTTGTTTTGGATATACAAATACGCCATTAAAAAATGGGCGACCAAATTTCAGAACAATACCATGGTGCGTTTTGAAGATTGGTACGAAAGACGCATCGAACACGCATTAAGGGGTACGAACGTATACTGGTACTTTGGAATAACCTTTACGCTACTCATAGCAACGTTTATGCTTTTTGGGATGTCCGTGGGATCAGGGAGGACAAAAATCGAGTTCTTTCCGGAGAATACCCCTAATGAAATTTACGTGTACATCGAATATCCAGAAGGAACTTCAATTACCAAAACCAACACCCTTACCAAAGCCATTGAGGACCGTGTGTACGATGTGGTGAACAGGGAAATGTACCTAGACCCCGAAGGAAAGAACTATTTGGTGGAATCTGCCGTTTCGCAAGTTGGTGAAGGTGCCGGAAATCCGCAAACAGACGGCGGATCATCTGCAGAGATGCCCCATCGTGGCAAGGTAACTGTATCTATGCGCGAATACAAATACCGAAACGGGTTGGATACGGAGAAGTTGCGTGGTAAAATCCAGGAATCGTTGACCGACATCTATCCTGGCGTTTCCATCTCCGTGGAAAAAAATGCCGATGGGCCACCCCCGGGATATCCTGTAAATATTGAACTGGAAGGAAAGGATTATAATGAATTGATCGGTACCGCCGAAGATATCCGAAATTTCATCAATACCAAGAATATCGCTTTTATAGAAGAATTGAAGATTGATGTAAACAGGAGCAAACCATCCATGCAAGTGACGGTAGATCGCCAAAAAGCCGGGGAACTAGGCGTTGCGGTTGGCCAGGTAGGGCAACAATTAAGACGCTCGCTGTTCGGGGAGAAAGCGGGGGTCTTTAAATTGGATGGTGATGATTACGATATCAACGTGCGTTTTAATGAGGACATCCGTTTTGATAAGAATGCACTTTTTAATCAAAACATCATATTCAGGGACCCCGCAACCGGGCAAATCAAAGAAGTTCCCGTTTCCGCGGTCGCAAGCCAAAAAAACTCTTCGGGATACAGTGCCATTAAGCACAGAAACGGTAACCGCGTGGTAACCGTATATTCTGGCCTAAAGGCCGGTGGAAACCCCGCCCTTGTAGTGGAAGAGATTAAAAAAGCGATGGAGAACTATGAAGGTATTCCAGATACGGTAAAAGTAGATTATACTGGGGAAATCGAAGAACAGAACAAACAAATGGCGTTTTTGATAGGCGCTTTCTTTTCCGGTCTTGGCCTCATCATGTTGATTCTCATTTTTCAATTTGGCGGTATCTCCAAACCCTTGATCATCATGATTGCCATATTCCTTAGTTTTATCGGAGTATTCGGAGGGTTGATGATTACCGGATGGTCCTTCGTTATTTTGATGACCATGATGGGTATCATTTCCCTTGCAGGTATCGTGGTAAACAATGGGGTGGTATTGCTCGATTATACGCAAATACTGCTTGATCGTAGAAAGGTAAAATTAGACCTTGACGATAAGGATCTATTACCTATGGAAGAAGCAACGGATATTATCATAAAAAGTGGAAAAGCGAGGTTGAGGCCCGTAATTCTAACGGCGATCACCACGGTATTAGGACTGATTCCGTTGGCCATTGGTCTGAATATCGATTTCTTCTCCTTGTTTACCGAGTTTGATCCCAAGATTTATATTGGCGGGGACAACGTGATTTTTTGGGGGCCATTGGCATGGACCGTGATATTCGGGTTGATCGTTGCCACGTTCTTGACCCTGATTATCGTACCGGTTTTGTTCAACATCATATATCGTATCAAGACAAAGTTGAGGGGAACCGGTTCAAAAACGGAGGAAAAGGAGCAACTGGGAAGTGCCGCTTAATTTGGAAAGCAGGTGGTGAACCCGAGAAAACGGACGTGTTTAGATTGAATCGCTATGGGTGCCGGTTCATTCTTATTCCGAAAAGTTTGGTTCAGAACCAATGCGGGCGAATCAGATTTGAACACGGCCGGTCAATTACCTCGTGGCAAGCCCACGAGGCATCTGGACGGAAACAACTTTAGAATTTCGAGACAAGCCTCGGAGCATTCAAATCTCGATTATCGAGTAAAAAAAATGGTTCGGAGTCACTTAGTACCTACCCATTTTTTTAAGATGCTATTTGTTTGAAAACCCAGTATTTGAATTTGCCACATCTATGGGTCCGAGCCTTTCAACTCCGCTCGAGACGGGCTCCACGCGAGAACTCCTTGATGTCATAAGGTAGGTTGCTACTTTAGTTTAGGCCTAGTTGGCCAAAGTACCCAACTGGCAAATAGTGAAGCTATTGGTAATACGTATATCCACCTGATGTACATTTGGATTTTATTTTTAGGAGTGATGTTTACCACCTTTTCGGGAACGAAAATAGGTTCGAGAACATTTCGTGTTTCAAAAGGCGATGTCCTGAGCGCTGCCACAAGGTTCACGATAGTGCTGCCGACCGTGGCCAAAGTACACTCAATTTTACGATAAAATAATTGTAAAATTGAGCACTCGAACAGACATACCCTTACCATTTCTCCATTATGCACAGCGGGTACAATACAAACTCCCGTAAAACGATTAAAAACAACAAGGCCCGTATCCTGCGATACGGGCCTTGTTTTACACCTTAAAATGGCTATTAGTTGGTAACCACTGCTTCTTTACTATTGGTGTTGGAAACACTTGCGATTTTATTGTTGTCGAAGTTTACTTCTTTTTTTGTATTGCCTTCCCAGAATAACCACTTGCCGGTCTTCACACCATTATCGTAATTACCCATTGCTATTTTATCCCCTTTCTCGTTGAACATCTTCCATTGTCCTTCCAATTTTTCGTTCAGGAAAAATCCTTGTTGAGCTATTTCGCCATTTGCATGGAAATAGGTTGCCTTCACTTTATCTCCTACTTTTTCGAATGTTGGTTTTACTTCTTGTGCGAACACCCCAAAGGAAAGGGTAAGCACGGCAATTAAAAGCAATTTTTTCATGATATATATAATTTTAATTAAGGTCTTCTTTACAATAACGTTACAAATATAAGTTTATTTCTTTATTAATCAATGTTTAGATAACTTTTAGTTTACATTAAATTTACATTGAAATGATAGTTCTTTGTTTTTTAGATACTTACAGCACTAAAGCATAGTCATTGCATATAACATGGGTAGCTTAAAACGGTAATTTTAAATAGATCGTTAATGAAATAGACTTCTTAAATTTGTCCCTTCATTAAAGCAAGTGCTATGTATAGAAGTCATTCGTGCGGAGAATTAAGGGAATCACATATCGGAACTACGGTAACGCTATCGGGCTGGGTCGCCAAGACCCGTGACAAAGGTTTCGTAGTTTGGGTAGATGTCCGCGATCGTTATGGCATCACGCAATTGGTGTTTGACGAGGACCGTACATCGGCAACCTTATTAGACCAAGCAAGAAATCTGGGTCGCGAATACGTCATACAAATAAGAGGTGAAGTCATTGAACGTGCCTCTAAAAACGAACATATCCCGACCGGCAACATCGAAGTATTGGTTACCGAACTCACCATTTTAAACGAGTCCAAAACACCGCCATTTACCATTGAGAACGAAACGGACGGTGGCGAAGACCTTCGCATGAAATACCGCTATTTGGACATTAGAAGAAATCCGGTCAAGAACAACCTCATCTTTAGAAGTAAAGTAGCCATGGAGGTTCGCAAGTTTTTGTCAGCGGACGGATTCATAGAAATAGAAACCCCTTATTTGATAAAATCCACCCCAGAAGGCGCCCGTGATTTCGTGGTGCCGAGCCGTATGAACGCAGGACAGTTCTATGCCTTACCGCAATCGCCACAAACCTTCAAGCAACTGTTGATGGTGGGCGGTATGGACAAATACTTCCAAATCGTAAAATGCTTCAGGGACGAAGACCTGCGCGCCGACAGACAGCCGGAGTTCACCCAGATCGATTGTGAAATGGCCTTTGTGGAACAAGAGGATATCCTCACTGTTTTTGAAGGGTTGACCAAGCATTTATTGAAGGAAATCAAAGGAATCGAAGTCGAAAGGTTTCCAAGAATGACCTACGATGAAGCCATGGCCAGGTATGGAAACGACAAACCTGATATCCGTTTTGGAATGGAATTTCGGCCCCTAGCCCCCAAAGGAGAAACCTATGGTTTCGGTGTTTTTGATGATGCCGAATCCGTCATTGCAATTAATGTGGAAGGATGTGCCTCCTATACTAGAAAGCAAATAGACGAATTGGTCGACTGGGTGAAAAGACCACAAATAGGCGCAACAGGTTTGATTTGGATAAAAGTTAACGAAGATGGTAGTCATAGCTCATCGGTCAACAAATTTTTTGATGAAGCCTATTTAGCGCATTTTACGGCCCTGG
>JBARCC010000274.1:0-3080 GCA_049793635.1 Maribacter sp.
CACCATAAAAAGTGAAATGATGAACGAAAAACCCATAATGGTCACAAAAACGACCAGTACTTTTTCAAAAAAAGTATATTTTCCAACCCACAATAACGCATACATAATGGCTATAACCACTATAGCGACCAGTAACACGGTCTCATATCTAAAGCCTTCCAATTGCGGAAAATAGATGAGGAAAATTTCAAAAATTATATTGGCGGATATCCCCAAGATGCCCATCAAAGAGTTCCACTGACCAAAGGAGATTCCGATGATGATGAGTATGGCGATTATCTTTCCGCCCTTGATATGTTTTTTAAAACTATATAAGGCTGTTTCTCCAGAGATCAATGCATAATTACCATAGGCGTACATCAATAATCCAGAAAAAACGCAACTGATTACAAGGACCCATAATAACTGCATCCCGTACGTACTTCCCGCGACAATCATAGAAGTCACACTACCTGTACCAATGGTATAACCTATAGCGAATATACCGGGCCCAAATGCCAAAATCAACGCAAGCAATTTTTTCAAGATAGAGGAGTTCGCTTTTGGTTGATGCACGGTATTAGTTTTTTAGTTTGGCTATCGTTTCTAAGGTTTGTTTTACCCTTTTTTCCAAACCAACGTAGTCCTTTTGTTCCAAAATTTCTTTACTTATTAGTTTGGAACCCATTCCTACACAGGTAACGCCCGCTTCAAACCAAGCTTTTAGGTTATCCTCGTCGGTGCTCACACCACCCGTAGGCATAATACTTGTCCAAGGCTGCGGACCTTTAATGCCCTTTACAAAACCAGGTCCGTAGAGGTCCCCCGGAAAGAGTTTTACAATTTCACAACCCATTTCTTCCGCTTTATTTATTTCGGTAAGGGAACCACAGCCAGGAGTCCATAAGACCTTTCGTCTGTTACAGACGATTGCTATATCTTCCCTTAGGGATGGGGTTACAATGAAATTGGCCCCCATTTGCATGAACATGCTTGCGGCAGCGGCATCGGTGATAGAGCCTACTCCCAAAATCATTCCCGGTAGGTTATGTATCGCATACTTATTAAGTTCGGAAAAAACCTCGAAAGCAAAATCGCCCCTTGCCGTAAATTCCATTAATCGTGCTCCACCATCATAACACGCCTTTAAAATTTTTTTTCCCAGTTCGATATCAGGGTGATAAAATAGGGGAACCATACCAGATTCCTTCATTACTTGTGCTACTTCTATTCTTGAAAACTGTGCCATATTCCGTCTTACTTTTCCTTTAAAATTTTATTAAAATCGTATACTGATGGATTTTTCAAATACGTTTTTGCGTTCTCATAATCCGCCTCGCTTAGGTAATACAAGTTTTGGAAACAAAGTTGTACAAAATCGGTATCCACATCCACCAGACGCGGTGCTATTTTACCAGAGGCATCCTGTATGTCCGACAGAAAAAGTGGACTTACTTCTCCTCTCGAATTTGCCGTGACCATGCATCCGGTTTTACCCTCGTCGAACAGTTTTTTTACACCAAGACCCAAAAGGGTGCATAAGGTAAGGTCAAAGCCTATGGGCCTACAACAACGAAGCTCATAACCCAGTTCCACAGGTCTGCTCTTAATATCGATAGCCAAGTCCTTTAGCCTTTCCTGGACCAACATATTAAAAATGTGGGCCTTACTAACATTGCCCAATTCAGGATGACCATGATCATCATAGGTGAAATTAATGCCACATTTCTTTAGTTCCGATAAAGGCATATTGTGAAAAACCCCTTCACTGATCAAGGCCACACCATAATTGATGTTCTCAATCTTCCGCTTTATCATCGAAGAAATGATCATGCGTTCTACCTTATCAAAAGTAATAGCATGATGATCGAACATTTCTGGGATAATCATCATTGGAAAATGACAGCTGGCGGCTATACCAAAGGCCAAGTGACCTGCCGATCTACCCATGGTAGACATGACAAACCAATTTTGACTGGTTCTAGCATCTTCATAGGTCGTATTGCCGATACGTACCCCTTCATCCTTTGCAGAATGAAATCCAAATGTCGGATTCCTATCGGGCAAGGGCAGGTCGTTATCTATCGTTTTAGGGACATGTATATTTGATATCCTAATATTCTCCTTTAGAAGATAGCTTGCAATCCTATTGGCGGTAGAAGCAGTATCATCACCGCCTATACTCACCAATAGTTTTACATTGTTTTCCAAAAAAAGGGTAGTGTTTAGCTTTTCATCTTTTGGTTTAAAACGACTCATGATCAAGGTTGAACCGCCCCTGCTGAATATTCTATCGGCATGGAAAAAATCAAATTCCTTTATTTGGGGATTGGTGCTAAAAAGCCCCTTAAACCCTTCATGTAAGCCTAATACCCTATACCCATCCTTTAAAAAAGCCTTTGCAACGGTGCTGATAACGGAATTAATTCCAGGAGCAGGTCCGCCGCCGCATAAAATAAGAATCGACTTTTGCATGGGGTATTTGATTTCAGTAATATTTTAGTTTTTATCTGGCCACCCTACCTGAGGCATCGCCGCCCATCAGTTTTTCTACTTCGTCTACTGTTACCAGGTTCGCATCGCCCTTGATGGTGTGCTTGAGGCAGGAGGCGGCCACCGCAAAATCCAGTGCGTTCTGGTCGTCCTCCGGATACTTCAACAGGCCATAGATCAGGCCACCCATAAAGGAGTCGCCCCCGCCTACGCGGTCCACGATATCGGTGATCTGGTATTGCGTCGTTTCGTACATCTTCTTCCCGTCCCACAGGACTCCCGCCCAGGTATTGTGCGATGCGGAAATAGATCCCCGTAGCGTGGTAATCACCTTTTTCGCCTTCGGGAATTTTTTCATCATCTGTTTACAGACCGATAGAAAGGCTTCCGCCTTTACATCATGACCGGCCTTGTGCACGTCCAGACCTTCTGGATGAATACCGAAGTGCTTTTCGGCATCCTCCTCGTTACCCAGTATGACATCGCAGTACGATGTAAGCTCCGTCATTATCTTTTCACGGTCCCCGCCATAGTTCCATAATTTTGCCCTATAGTTCAGGTCCGTCGATATGGTGATTCCTTTTTTATCGGCAGCTTTAACAGCTTCC
>JBARCC010000275.1:0-5947 GCA_049793635.1 Maribacter sp.
TATAAGGAACCGATCGCTTTTCGTATTTCTGAAACGCCCGTCTTTATTAGTAAAGCTATTAAGGCCGATGTAGAGTCGGCATGTGATGCGATCATAGCGCAGTTATGGAACATTGACTTCGCTGAAATTCGAAAGAAATTCATTCCAGCAGCACTACAATCTCCGGTGCCTATGGGGAATCCGCATTTTTTGGCGATTGATTTTGGGCTGTGCGAGGATGGTCATGGTGGCATTACCCCACAATTGATCGAACTGCAAGCTTTCCCGACCTTATTTTTTTACCAGCCTTTTTTGGGAGAGGCCTTTTTAAAGCATTATCCGAACATGCCAAAAGAGGGGTTTGATTATTACCTCGGAGGTTTGAACAAGAAAAGCTATACCAAAAAAGTAAAGAACATTATTTTAGGGGATGAACGCCCAGAGCATGTCATCTTATTGGAACTTTTTCCTGAAAAACAAAAAACGAGAATTGATTTTTGGTCTACAAAGGAGGCGTTGGGCATAGAGATTGTTTGCATGACCAAGGTCCTTAAAGAGGGTAAAAAACTGTTTTATATGAAGGATGGCGTTAAAACACCCATCCATAGAATTTACAATCGCGTCATTTATGATGAGCTAGAACGTATTCAGGATTTAAAGATCAACTTCAACCTTAATGATGATTTGGATGTGGAGTGGATTACCCACCCCGATTGGTTTTTTATGATATCAAAATGCATCATGCCCTTGTTAGAGCATAAAAATGTTCCCAAATCCTATTACCTATCGGCGTATCCGGAAGCGTTGGACTTGCAAAAATATGTGCTAAAACCCTTATTTTCGTTTGCAGGGCAGGGTATCGATCTGCATCCTACAAAAGAGAAAATAGCGGCTATCGAGGACAAGCACAACTATATTCTTCAGCAGAAAGTACAGTATGCACCTTTGATCAAGACAAATACCCCAAAAAATTCAAAAGTAGAATTACGTATGCTCTTTGTGTGGGACGATGAGACCGACAAATTGGAGCCGGTCATTAATTTGACCCGAATGAGCAAGGGCGAAATGATCAACGTATCGCATCAAGTAGACGAAACGTGGATTGGATCGTCGATCAGTTTTTTTGAGCAGTAATCAATCTTGTTAATTGTCTGAATTATAAAATACTCAAAATGAATAGTATGTATTTACCTGTTAATTTTTTAAAGACATTAATTTAGCCACATACTTGCCGATGACATCAAACTCCAAATTCACAATGCTGCCCACTGTATAGGTATTAAAACGTGTATGCTCGTAGGTATATGGGATGATGGCGACCTCAAAGGTATCAACACCAGAGTTGACAACGGTCAAACTCGTTCCATCAATGGTGATGGAACCTTTTTCGATGGTAGGGTTACCGTTTGCCGCATCGTATTTAAAAGAAAAGACCCAACTGCCATCTTCTTCCTTCACCGAGGTACATTCCCCCGTTTGATCCACATGGCCCTGCACAATATGCCCATCTAACCGAGAACCTAATACCATGGCACGCTCTAGGTTTATGGCATCATCAATTTTAAGATGTTTTAAATTGGTTTTTTTTAAGGTTTCCGCAATGGCGGTAACGGTATAGGAAGTATCCGTAAGATGTACTACCGTAAGGCAAACGCCGTTATGCGCAACGCTTTGGTCAATTTTAAGTTCTGGCGCTAAGCTCGTGGTAATGGTAATATTCAAGTTTCCGCCTTTTGGTTCAAGTGCGGTTACCTTGCCTAAGGTTTCAATGATACCGGTGAACATGTGTCGTTTAATTTAAGTAATTTTGTACTACAGTATTCGTGTCCCAATGCTTATATTGGGATGACCACTTTACCTTTCATTTTGGGAGGCCAAAACCGTTTTTACGCTTTTGGGTGGGGCTACAAAGGTACAGATAATCATGGAGGAAAACATTAAAATAAAGTTAGGTATCTCAATTGGAGACCTGAATGGAATCGGGTGCGAAGTGGCATTAAAAGCATTTGAAGACAGCAGAATGCTTGATTTTTGCACCCCGATCATTTTCGCATCGAATAAGACCGTTTCAAACCAGATGAAAGCGCTAGATCTTACGATAGTCTTTAACGGTATACCAGATGCCTCAAAAGCGATAGACAACAAATTGAATATCGTAAATGTGTGGAAAGAAATTCCGGAGCTACACTTCGGGGAAGCTACTGCAGAAGGTGGGGCATATGCCTTAAAATCGTTGAAGGCGGCTGTGGAAGCACTAAAGAAAGGGGATATCGACGTTTTGGTGACCGCGCCCATTAACAAGAACAACATCCAATCCGACGAATTTAAGTTTCCTGGGCACACCGATTACCTGGCCCAAGAATTGGAAGGTGAAAGTCTGATGTTCATGGTTACAGATACGCTAAAGGTCGGGTTGCTTACAGACCATGTTGCCGTAAAAGATGTTTCGGCGGCAATTTTGCCAAGGGTCGTACGCGACAAGGTCAATACCATCGAAAAATCGCTGATGATGGACTTTGGTATCCGTAAACCTAAAATTGCGCTGTTGGGCATTAACCCGCACAGTGGCGATAACGGGGTAATCGGAAAAGAAGACGATGAAATATTGAAGCCCGTTATTCGTGAAATGTTCCATATGGGGCATTTGGTGTACGGACCTTATTCCGCCGATAGTTTTTTTGGCTCCGATGGATATAAAAAATTCGACGCTGTTTTGGCCGCCTACCATGACCAAGGTCTAATTCCGTTCAAGACCCTCTCGTTCGGGCAAGGCGTTAATTTTACGGCAGGATTGAGTAAGGTGAGGACATCGCCCGATCATGGTACGGCCTATGAAATTGCCGGAAAGGGAATCGCCGATGAAAGCTCGTTCAAGGAAGCGGTGTTTACCGCTTTAAAGATTTTTAAAAACAGGACCGAATATCAAGAGCTGACCAGTAATGTATTAAAAAAGCAACGTCTAAAACGAGAACGATAATCTAAAAAGTTATAAAGATAAATAGTTGATAACTATTGGCTTTTAAAAAAATAAAAGTATCTTTGCACCCGCCTTTTAGAGGGCGGTATTGATAATTTAAGTGTGTACGTGATGAAGCAAAAGGAGTTCAATATTCCTTTCTCAGGGTTGAAGCAAGGAAAACACGACTTTAATTTCCATATCGATAATACGTTCTTTGATTCTTTTGAATACGACGAGTTCAATGATGCCAATATTACAATAGACGTAATATTGCACAAAACGAGCACCATGATGGAGCTCGATTTGGAGGCTAGTGGAACGGTAAATGTTGATTGTGACATTACCAGCGAACCCTACGATCAAGCGTTAAGTGCCGACTTACATTTGGTAGTGAAGTTTGGGGATGAGTACAATGATGAGGATGATGAAATTCTGATCATACCCCATAACGAGCATCAAGTGAACATCGCACAGTACGTATATGAAATGCTCGTACTGGCTGTTCCGCAAAAACGGGTGCATCCGGGTATTGAAGAGGGTACGTTGAAATCGGAAGTCTTGGACAGGTTACAAGAGCTTCAACCAAAAGAGAAAAAGTCGAATACAGAAGAAAGTGATCCCAGATGGGACGAATTAAAAAAACTATTAACGGATAAATAAGGTTTAAATGGCACATCCTAAAAGAAAAATTTCCAAAACAAGGAGAGACAAGAGAAGAACACATTACAAGGCGGTAGCCCCAACATTGGCGAAAGATTCCTCAACGGGAGAAATGCATCTCTATCATAGAGCACATTGGCACGAAGGTAAACTGCACTATAGAGGCCAAGTTTTAATAGACAAGACCTAACAAGCAGAAGCGTAAGAACTTTTAAACGATACAAAGCTCCCACTTCACTCGAAGTAGGGAGTTTTTTTTAGTCCATTTCGTTAATTCCTTGGCAATCACTACCACTACAGGGAAGAAAAAAAGGATGCTATTTTATTATGAAAAAATTTCAAAAACCGTTTGGTTTTAGGAGAAAAGTCATTGAAAATCCTTAATTTTCATAACTTTTTCACTCGTTTTTGAAGTTTTTTTAAAGAAAGTAACTAAAAGTATGACCAAAATAACGGCAGCAATTACCGCTGTGGGAGGCTATGTTCCCAAATTTGTGATGACCAATAAAATGCTCGAAGATATGGTGGATACCAATGACGAGTGGATTGTCTCACGAACCGGTATAAAGGAAAGACGGGTTTTAAAAAAGGAAGAGGGAGAAGGCACCTCTTATTTGGCCATAATGGCGGCGAAAGACCTATTAAAAAAGAAAGGAATTGATGCTGCAGAAATAGACTTGGTCATTGTTGCAACCGCAACTCCAGATAGTCTTGTATCGTCAACAGCGGCATTTGTGGCGTCAGAAATTGGGGCGACCAATGCATTTGCGTATGATTTGTTGGCAGCCTGTTCCAGTTTTCTGTTCGGGATGTCGACGGTTGCGGCACATGTAGAAAGCGGTCGTTATAAAAAGGTGTTATTGATCGGGGCAGATAAAATGTCCTCCATCATAGATTACACGGATCGCACCACCTGCATTATATTCGGTGATGGGGCAGGAGCGGTACTTTTTGAACCAAACCTTGAAGGGTTTGGTTTAAAGGACGAGTATTTAAGGGCAGATGGTACCGGTAGAAAATTTTTAGGTATGGAAGGCGGCGGCTCCATTATGCCCGCTACCGAGGAAAGCGTTAGGAATAGAAAACATTTTATTTTCCAGGAAGGCAAAAGCGTATTTAAATTTGCCGTTTCCAATATGGCCGATGTTGCCGAAAGAATCATGGATCGTAACGATCTCACGGAAAATGATGTTGCATGGCTTGTGCCCCATCAAGCGAATAAACGAATAATCGACGCTACCGCAAAGCGAATGGGTGTTGACGATGCCAAGGTAATGATGAACATACAGCGGTACGGTAATACCACATCGGCAACCCTACCCTTATTGTTAAGCGATTACGAAAGTCAAATTAAAAAAGGGGATAACTTGGTGTTCGCTGCCTTTGGCGGGGGCTTCACTTGGGGATCGATCTACTTGAAATGGGCCTATAACTAACATAAAACTACCAAAATAACTTAACGATTATGGATATAAAAGAAATTCAAAGCCTTATCAAATTTGTCGCTAAATCTGGGGCGAGCGAGGTAAAACTGGAGACGGACGATATTAAGATTACGATACGTACCGGAAGTCTAGGAAATGCAAATTACGAGCCTACCTACGTACAAACCGTACCCATGGGCCAACAGCCGGCCATGCAGGCACCGGTGGGTCCCGTGCAGACCGAGGAGCAAAAGACCGCTTCCGACAATGCCGCCGCCGCTGCCAAGAAGAAATCCGAGGATGATAAATACATCACGATCAAATCACCGATCATTGGAACCTTTTACAGAAAGCCATCGCCAGACAAGTCAGTATTCGTTGAAGTAGGGGATACGATAGCCAACGGAGATGTACTATGCGTTATAGAGGCCATGAAGCTGTTTAACGATATAGAATCGGAAGTATCGGGAACAATCGTTAAGATCTTGGTAGACGACTCCTCACCGGTAGAGTTCGACCAACCGCTTTTCTTGGTAGACCCGGCTTAACTAAATTTTGAGTAGTCATTGAAACACCCCGTGTGATCATCCGGGGCTGGTTCCAATCATTTTTGAAATCTTGAACTTAAAATTTAAAGGATGTTTAAAAAAATACTGATTGCAAATAGGGGAGAAATCGCTTTGCGTGTTATCCGTACCTGTAAAGAAATGGGCATCAAAACGGTAGCGGTATACAGTAAGGCCGATGAAGAAAGCCTACACGTACGTTTTGCGGATGAGGCCGTTTGTATTGGGCCTGCCGCAAGTAGCGAATCCTATTTAAAAATACCCAATATTATCGCCGCCGCAGAGATTACCAATGCCGATGCCATTCATCCCGGTTATGGTTTTCTTTCCGAAAACTCCAAGTTTTCACGGATTTGTGC
>JBARCC010000276.1:0-2078 GCA_049793635.1 Maribacter sp.
GACCGAATTTCAATTTCAGCGCTACGGGGCCTCTTTTTTGGACGCTACCGCATACCCCTTCAGCTATGTGCCAAAACCCAATTTTGGTTCGAAATATCCCAAAGAGGAAGGAAAAAAATGTTTTGGGAAGGACCTTTCCCAAATGCAGCGGATGAACGGGGTAACCATGGAATATATCATTGATGCCTACACACATTCCCTCGACAAAAGCAAGGTATTCAATACCAATGGCTTCACTGCCCATGCGGGAACCACTATTTTACAAAAACAGATTGAAGCCGGCGTCACCAACGAAGAAATTAGGAGAAGCTGGCAACCAGCGATTAGCGAATTTAAAAAAGTACGGGAAAAATATTTAATATATTAGGGAAGCTTTGGTTTCATCCAAACAAAAAACGGTAAATAAGATATACGAAAATAAGAGATAATAGTATAGAAATTAGGTAGATGAGAATTTCTATTCTAAAGGCCTTTTTAGCTTTCCTTCTTATCTCACTCTTTATTAGATGCAATTCCAAAGTCGAAACTTCTTTAAATTCTAATTCTGTTTTACCTGCTTGTTCGTAAAGTAGTGTCCTAAAATCTTTAAGATTTCTTTTTTTTAGCAAGGCCCTATTCTGCTTCAAAGTAAGTATGGCATGTGCCATATAACCTTCTCCTGCCATGCTACATTTTCAGTTAAGTTATTCTTAGTGCCTTTATTGTTCGTTCAATATGATGTTTTCTCAATTCCTGTAGGTTTCCGATAATTCAAAAAAGGATATTTCAATAAAGATTTAATGTTACCGTTCGCCACTTCATCAGGGAATGTATCCACTCCGTACTTTATTTTTTCTCGGTCCAAATGTAAATAGGTGCCAAAGAGGCGGTCCCACCAGGAAAAAATGTTCCCATAATTTGAATCGGTATAGGGCAGTACGTAATGATGGTGCACCTTATGCATATCCGGGGAAATGAACACATAACTCAGTGCCTTGTCCACCCCTTTTGGTAATTTGATATTGGCATGGTTGAATTGGGAAAGTACGACCGATAGACTTTGGTACAACATAATAATCCCTACCGGGGCACCTACGATAAACACGCCGATGAGGGTGAAGATATACCGGATCAGACTTTCTAAAGGATGATGCCGGTTCGCGGTGGTAGTATCTACATGATGATCCGTATGGTGTACTAGGTGTACCATCCACAGCGGTTTTACCTTATGCTCCACCAAATGGGCCATGTAGGCGCCTATGAGGTCTAACAACGCCACCCCTAAGATCACATAGGCCCACAAGGGCATTTCGGGCAACCAATTGATAACTCCAAAGTCATTGGCAACGGCCCAATCGGACGTTTTTAGCAGTAAAAAGGCCAATGGAAAATTAATGACGATGGTGGTGAGCGTGAAAAAGAAGTTGGGTAGGGAATGCTTCCACTTGTTATAGCTGCCGTTGAATAAGGGAACGATTCCTTCCAATATCCAAAAAAAGGTAATCCCGCCCACCAGGATCAACGATCGATGTGCCGAAGGTATCGTCTCGAAATAAGCAATAATCTCTTCCATCCTTTAAAGATACATAAAAGCGTTTTTTTATTTCTAAGGGAGCAGGACAAAATTCCCCTGTCAATACTGCATTTGTAAAAAAATACCCAGTTGCATGTATACCATATCGGCTTCCTTAGGTAGGGATTTAGGGAGCTCTCTTTTGGCAGGAGGTTACCTTTTTTTTACGAGGCTGTTCAGCCAGACCTCCCCTGGCCCCTCCAAAGGAGGGGAAGGGATTCGGACCAATAATGGAATTTGTCTAACACCCTAAGACATCCACTCCTTTCTTTCCCTAATCTTTTCAATTTCTTTCCCGCTCCAAAGCCTTTAGCGGTTTATTGATTTCGAATGCCATCTTCAAATGGTCTCATTTAGGGTCTAAAGTCGGGGATTTCGTTCCTGTTCTTGAACAACCCACAACACCATGTGTATAGTTGTTCCCCCTGTATATTACCGATGCTTCTTCACAAACCTGAATCATAGGCGTTAAAACCAACTTTCAATCACTCTATGGTAGGCGCATCATTTTTATAATGTTCAGGAG
>JBARCC010000277.1:0-2174 GCA_049793635.1 Maribacter sp.
AGTATGAGCACTGAGAAAGACAAAAAGTATAATTCGGATATCACAAAAGAAGATGTAAACGCCTTAGGTGAAAAAGTAAAAAATACCAGAACGGATGCTGGTGATGATCAAATGCTAAGGGAGCGAAATCAAGAAATTGATTTCACAGGTTCGGAATTGGATGTTCCCGGAAGAAATCTACCTAAAAATAAGACCCATAAAACCCTCAAAGATGAAGAAAATCAACTCTACAGTCAAGGAGGGTCTGGAAATGAGGATTTAGAACGGAATACCGATCATATTACCTAAAAAGAAAAGTATTAGAAGTAAAAAAAAAAGCAGCTGTACAGCTGCTTTTTTAATAAATGATATGTTAGCAATCAGCTTAATGCCACATTCAAAACGATTTCCGTATCCAATAACTTTGAGATAGGACAAACTTCTTTAGCCTTGTTCGCAATCTTTTTGAAGGTATCAGCGGTTATCTCGGGTACGGAACCTTTTAAATCTAACGTAATCTTTACGATTTCCCCGTCTTTAAAATCTACTTTGGCATCCACGTCCAAGGTATCGGGAGTAAAGCCGTCTTCCCCTAATAAAAAGCTCAATTGCATGGCAAAACAACCTGCATGCGCTGCGCCTATCAATTCTTCAGGGTTTGTTCCTTTCCCGTTTTCGAACCTCGTGTTAAACGAATATTGGGTTTTATCTAAAACAGTACTCCCGGTGGATAGATATCCTTTTCCTTCTTTACCACTTCCTTCCCATTTTGCTTTTGCATTTCTTGAAAAATTCATATTTTTTGATGTTATAGGTTATACTCTTAATTTATTATTTTGAAACTAGAAACTAGAAACTAGATGATTAGGCATGTTCTTTCTGTTCTTCATATGTAGGATAATCTAAGTACCCTTCCTTTCCGGTCGTGTAGAAGGTGTCCTCATCCCAATCTGCCAATTCGTATCCATTTTTAAAACGTTCTACCAAATCGGGATTCGAAATATACAATTTTGCGTACGACACCAAATCGGCATGTCCCGCTTCGATTACGGCATTACCAGACTTTTGGTCAAACCCTCCATTAATCATTAACGTGCCTTTGTATAAAGGCCTAAAATGCTGTGCTATATGTTCAACGGCGTAATCAATATCCGATACATCGGTAAAGGGCTCGGATAAATGTACATAGGCCAGTTTATAATCGTTCAATCTTTTTATAATATACTCAAAAGTAGGAATGGTGTCTTTATCCATTGTCATCCCGAATACTCCATTCAAGGAAGGGTTGAAACGTACCCCTATTTTTTCTTGCGGAATCACTTCCTTAACGATATCCAATACCTCAAAAAAGAAGCGTGCCTTGTTTTCGATACTACCGCCATATTCGTCGGTTCTGTGGTTAGAGGTACCATTGAAAAATTGGTGGAACAAATACCCGTTCGAAGAATGAATTTCCACCCCGTCGAAACCAGCTTCTACGGCATTTTTTGCGGCATTTTTGAAATCGGAAATCGTTCTTTTGATATCCTCCTTGGTCATTGCCTTGGGCGTAACCGTTTCCTTAAAACCCTCTGGGGTATATGATTTTTCGTTGGGATTCAAAGCTGATGGTGCCAATGGCAAGTCGCCATTATGAAAATCGGGGTGAGAGATCCTCCCCACATGCCACAATTGAATGAATATTTTCCCGCCTGCCTTATGCACGGCAGTTGTAACTTTCTTCCAACCTTCGACCTGCGCTTTCGAATGGATACCAGCGGTATTGATATACCCAACCGCTTCTTTTGAAACTTGTGCGCCTTCGGTAATAATCAATCCCGCAGATGCCCTTTGGGTATAATACGGTACATGCAAATCTTCGGTAGGTACATTTCCTTCATTTGCAGCCCTACTTCTTGTCATCGGTGCCATTACGACCCTATTGTTTGTATCTATGTTTTTATGAAATGGTGTTAATAAAGCTTGAGTGCTCATCGCTATTTTTTTTAAATTATACATTTTCTAATCACGTAAAGTTCATCCATTCATGGCGCATATTTTAACTCGTCCCGTTAAAACATTGTTATAAATGCTAGGCGTATTTTACGTGACACTTTACACCGATGTGTAAGCGTTGATGGCAACCTACCTATAACACTTGGAAGTTAGGGTACAATGTATTGTTGCGCTATTGATTAGAAATAGACCCTCTTTAT
>JBARCC010000278.1:0-1740 GCA_049793635.1 Maribacter sp.
ATCCCGATTTCCGGGAAAAACTCGACGGTCTTTTAAGACTGAACAAAGAGGTACTCTCCGCTCCCTCTTGGTTTCAGCAAAAGCATCCAAAGACCAAGCTGCGAACCGTTGCATATTTTAGTATGGAATATATGCTGAACGAGGCCCTGCCTATTTATGCCGGTGGCTTGGGCAATGTAGCTGGCGACCAACTAAAATCGGCAAGTGATTTGGGCGTGCCCGTCGTTGCAGTGGGGCTGCTCTACGACAAAGGGTACTTCCGTCAGGAAATTGATAAATACGGCACCCAGAATGCCCTGTTCCCTTACAATGATCCAGGTCAGTTACCGATTACGCCGTTACGACTGCCCAATGGGGAATGGCTTCGGTTAAAAGTGTCTTTACCTGGCCACCCGATATGGCTACGTGCGTGGCAGGTAAAGGTAGGAAGGTCTAAGCTCTATCTATTGGATAGTAACGATGCGGCCAATTTACCTGTCCACCGTGGCATAACCGATGAACTGTATGGCGGTGGCCCAGATCATCGTATAAAACAAGAAATTGTTCTGGGCATCGGGGGTTATAAATTGCTCAAGGCCTTGGATATCGATCCCGAAGTTTGCCATATGAACGAAGGCCATGCCGCTTTTCTAGTACTGGAACGTGCCAACGATTTTATGAAGGCGAACGGCACTTCGTTCGAAGAGGCCCTTGCCGTAACCAGGGCGGGCAACCTATTTACGACGCACACTGCGGTCCCCGCCGGTTTTGACCATTTCAGCCCATCGCTTATGGAGCAATTTCTTGGCCGGTATGCCAAGGAAGAACTGGGTATCGATTTCAACGACTTGATGGCTCTGGGTCGGGCAGATTCCAATAATCAATGGGAGAGTTTTAATATGGCCTATCTCGCCATTCGTGGAAGTGGTGCCGTGAACGGTGTTAGCCGGTTGCACAGCGAAGTAAGTAGAAATCTTTTTACCAATCTTTTTCCACGATGGCCAATACCCGAAATCCCCGTGGACCATGTGACCAACGGGGTCCATATGCCGTGTTGGGATTCCAAATATGCCGATGAACTCTGGACGGAGTCCTGCGGAAAAGATCGTTGGAGAGGGGAACTCACAGACCATGAAGCACATATTTCGAAAATTCCTGATGCAAAATTATGGCAATTCAGGAACCGGTCCAGAAATCGACTTGTAAGTTTTATCAGGGAAAGATTTGAAAGACAAGCTATCGTTTCGGGTCTTCCTTCGGAAATAGTTGAAACGGCAAAAAAGGTGTTTGACCCCAACACCTTAACCTTGGGCTTTGCCCGGCGATTTGTACCGTACAAGAGACCGGACCTGCTATTGCACGATCCGGAACGCTTTATCCGTATCCTTACCAACCCGGAACAGCCCGTTCAATTGGTACTGGCTGGTAAGGCACCACCTTTCGATGAATCAGGGAAAGCTTTGATACGAAAATGGATACAATTTATCGAACAACATAATTTGTACAAGCATGTACTTTTTTTGAGCGACTATGACATGATGCTGGCCGAGAATATGGTGCAGGGGGTGGATGTATGGTTGAACACCCCGAGAAGGCCTTGGGAAGCCAGTGGAACCAGCGGCATGAAAGTGCTGGTCAATGGGGGTGTCAATTTATCGGAACTGGACGGTTGGTGGGCCGAAGCCTATACCCCGGAGGTAGGTTGGGCCTTGGGAGACGGTCAAGAACATGGCGATGACCCTGCCTGGGATGCCACCGAGG
>JBARCC010000279.1:0-1879 GCA_049793635.1 Maribacter sp.
ATCTGGGGAGTGGTTATGGCGATATGTACTATGGCGGTGTCGCTTATGGTTTCGTATAAGGTATATGACCGGTCCGATTTGTATAAACTGCCATGGCTTTCGAACTTAAACGGAAAAAGCGTGCTGAACATCAACGCAGGTTTTGATGAGGTCAGCGAGATCGTTAAAAACGACTATCCGGATTGTAAACTGACCCTCTTTGATTTTTATGATGCAAAAAAACATACCGAAGTTTCTATTAAAAGAGCCAGAAAAGCGTATCCGCCACCCCCAGAAACCATTCAAGTCACCACCGATATGCTTCCTGCTTACGACAGTACCTTTGATTTCGTCTTGGCAGTGCTATCCGCTCATGAAATACGTAACGAAAACGAACGTATTATTTTTTTCAAGGAATTGAATAGGGTAACAAAACCCAACGGACAGGTAGTCGTTACCGAACATGTACGCGATGTATACAATTTTATGGCCTATACCTTGGGTTTTCTGCACTTTCACTCAAAGTCGACCTGGTCAACTACCTTTGCACGGGCAGGGTTTATTGTACAGAAAGAATTGAAAACTACCCCATTTATTACCACCTTTATATTGGAAAAGCATGGAGATACATTTTAAAAGCATTGGAGTCTTGCTCATGATATTGGCACTGGTGCATGTTATATTTCCCAAATATTTCCATTGGAAAGAGGAGTTGATGAAACTGAGTTTGGTCAATAGACAAATGATGCTGGTGCATACCATCTTTATTGCGCTGGGAGTATTTTTAATGGGCCTGCTCTGCTTGACGTCCACGGCCGATTTGATAGAGACCAGGTTAGGAAAATCCCTTTCCTTGGGACTTGCACTATTTTGGTCGGTACGGCTATTCATCCAGTTTTTCGGCTATTCCCCATTACTATGGAAAGGAAAGAAGCTTGAAACCTCCATACATATTCTATTTTCGATACTGTGGACCTATTTCAGTGGCGTTTTTTGGTGGAATTACCTAAACTGAGTTTGTGACATTTTCAAGTATCTGTACTCCTTAATGTTCTAAAAATATAATTTTTAAAAAACATTAGGTTTTTAAAGACCACCGCCCTTATATTTGTAATTCAAAGTTCAAACACATATTGAATTGTTATCAAGAAAGGTGGAGGGATTAGACCCTTTGAAGCCTTAGCAACCCTTGGTGCTTCCGTTTGCTTACGGGACCAAGAAGGTGCTACATTCTACCCTTAGGGGAAGGATAACCGTCATCGATTTTTCTTCGATCTCACTTTCTTATAACTTTTTGATTTTACCTTTCCGCAATGTCGGTCGGATCGGGTTTGGCTTTTTTAATCCATTACTAATTAAAAAACAAAATCATGAGTACTCAAAAATTAGCAACAAACGCATTACACGCAGGGCATGACACCACGTTGAACGGAGGAACCCGTGCAGTGCCCATTTACCAAACCACCTCTTATGTATTTAGGGATACGGATCATGCTGCAAAGCTATTTTCGTTGGGGGAGCTGGGTTTTATCTATACCCGTCTCAACAACCCCACCAATCAAATTTTACAGGACCGTTTGGCAGCTGTTGAAGGTGGCGTAGGGGCTGTGGTGTTCGCATCAGGGACCGCAGCAATCTCCACGGGACTGTTAACATTATTAAAAGCGGGTGACCACATTGTGGCATCGAGTAGTTTATACGGGGGAACGTTTAACCTGTTGAACGTTACGTTACCCAGGTTGGGTATTACCACGACCTTTGTAGATGCTTCATATCCAGAAAATTTTGGCGCTGCGGTACAGGAAAATACCCGGGCCATCTTTGTGGAATCCCTAGGAAATCCAAAATTGGATGTATTGGATTTAAAAGCGATTTCCAAACAGGCTAAAGCGGCGAAAGT
>JBARCC010000280.1:0-20158 GCA_049793635.1 Maribacter sp.
CGATAGATTGGGTAGGTACCCGATGTTATTCTTGAAATCAGTTCATAACCCGTAACGGTGGGCATTTCAATATCTGTGAGAACGACATCGAAGTCAAAATTATCGTTGTTTGGATAGGTATTAAAATCGGCATATAAGCGAACATCTATACCTTCAGACCTTAGCATTTCGCCTATTAATTTTAGAAATGAGGCATCGTCATCAAAAACCAGAATACTCAGGTGTTGCAAAGCATCGTTATGCAGGGGTGACGGGCTAGGTTCCAAATCAAACAGAAAGGGTATTTTAAGGCTAAAGGTGCTTCCTTTTCCAATTTCGCTTTTCAATGAAATCGATCCTTTTAATAGTGCGGTCAATTTTTTGGTGATGGTCAACCCTAGGCCATAACCGCCGTATTTTTTCTCGGTATCGGCTTCAGCCTGTGTAAATTCCTTGAATATGAGTTCTTGCTTTTCTTCCGAAATTCCGATACCCGTGTCCTGTATGTCAAGCAAAAGAAATGGGGAATCCTGTTTTTCCACCACTTTACCGACGAGAGTGATACGCCCGTTTTCGGTAAATTTGAAAGCGTTCCCTAAGAGGTTCGAAATAATTTGTCGGATGCGAAAGGCATCCGATATGATCGGCTTTTGAAAGGATGCATCGAGGTCAATGCTAAGTTCGATATTCTTTTCCTCGTATTGTGACGCGATATTGCGGGCACATTCCCGTATCAGACGATCCAACCGGAACGAGGTGTTCTTCGTGACCAGTTTCCCAGCTTCCAATTGTGAGAAATCCAACAGATCGTTCACGAGATTGTTTACATACGTAGTGGCCGATTTGATGTGGGCCACATATTCCTTTTCCTTTTCGTTTTTGCTGGATTCCTCGATCAGGGTGCTATAGCCCGTGATGGTCTGTATCGGGGTGCGAAGGTCGTGGCTTACCGTTGCAATGAGCTGCTCCCTGCTTTGTAATAACGATTCAGAGTATTGTTTTTCTTTCTCCAACTTCTCACGCAGCAGACTGGCTTTCCAAAAATCCTTATTAAGGATAAACGTAAATATCCCAACGACCAAAAACCCTAGTAATGCTGCGATGAGGGCAAGGCGCTTACTCCGCTTTAACAGCGATTCTTTTTTCAGTGCGCTGGCCAAACTGTTCATCATAATTTCCTTTTCGAACGAAGATAGTATAACACGCAATTGTTGGGAAAGTTCCACATCGGTACTATTGATGGTCGCTTCCTGTTTTGCCAGCGAATTTTCATTAAGGGTGTTTTCTTGGGCCACCTCTTTCAAAATATTCTTTGAAACGCGCAGAATACTATCCGTTCGTTGCGTTTTTTGTTGGGGACTATCATTTTCGGGAACGTTCGCGTTCAGGTAATCCGCTAATTTTTTAATGGCGTCCTGGGCCTTAGGGGACAGTTCCCCCAGGTTGGGCGCGAGAATCTCAGGTGTAATGAGCCCTAGCGATTCTTCCAACTTATCGAATTCCTTTAAACCAGAATCGATAGCGGTACCGGTCTGATTTTGGATTCTAAGAGTCCGTAATGCATTAATATTGTTTACTTTTTTGTCCAAAAGGGAATGTAAGCTGTCCAATAGGCTTTGCTGCTGTTTGCTTTCGGTCAATTTTTTAAGCTCCTCCAATTCAGCGGTAATGGAATCTATCTTTTGTGCATAGGCAACGAAGTTCGATTTGTTCCTGGCTTGTAAAGCGAGCTTCGAAAGGCTTTCGGCTTCATAAAGCTGGGCGAGGAAGGAATTGGTTTTTAACAGTTTATCCTCATTTTCGAGCTTGGACTCCGTGGCCACATAATCCTGCACTTCAGGATAGATGTAGTGAGTTGCGATAACCCCCAGTATGATCAGCAACAAGTAGCTAAAGACGATCTTGAACGTAAATTTATTTTTTTTAGAGTTCATGGGCAGCTAAGAAGGGGCTAATGGTATGTACGTTAAAAGCTTAGCGTAAAGTTCTAAAAGGAAGTTAAACTCTAGTACAATTTTCCATAAAATTATAGTTGTTGGATGAATTTCCTGAACTACATTTGCATCATCTCAAAGGGGTGCCGAATTTTGAACTTCGTTCAAAAAGAAGCTGAGATTATACCCAAGGAACCTGGGCAGGTAATGCTGCCAAGGGAGGCGATAGTCGCCATTAGGTAACTGTATGTTGCGCTAAAATCGTTTTGGCGGGCTACTAAAAACATTATGAACTTTAGAATAATAGCCCCTTTTATTCGTAAAAATTTTACGAATGAAGCTATCTATTTTTACAACTGCGGCGTTTTTATCGCTCAGCTTGGGGCTACAGGCCCAAGAACAGGAGACCGACACCCTCGAAGGGAAAAAAGTGGTCCTAGATGAGGTATTTGTTTCCGCGGTGCGGGTCACCAAGGAGTCACCTGTGACGTTTTCCAACCTTACCAAAGCTGAAATCAAACCTAGAAATTTAGGGCAGGACATTCCTATTTTGATGAATTTTTTACCCGCGGTCGTCACGACTTCAGATGCTGGTGCGGGAGTGGGGTATACGGGAATACGGGTGAGGGGAAGCGATGCGACCCGGGTGAACGTCACCATTAACGGCATACCATACAACGACGCGGAATCTCAAGGAACTTTTTGGGTGAACATGCCCGATTTTGCCTCGTCTACAGAGAGCCTTCAATTGCAGCGCGGTGTGGGAACCTCCACCAATGGGGCGGGAGCTTTTGGCGCAAGTTTGAATATTTTGACCGATGGGATCGAAGAGGAGGCCTACGGCCAAATCTCAAGCTCGGTTGGAAGTTTTAATACCTTGCGAAACAACCTGAAGTTCAGTACCGGACTCCTGAACGAGCATATTGAGATTTCCGGGAGATTGTCCAAAATCAATTCTGACGGGTATATCGATAGGGCCCGAACCGATTTGGATTCCTATTTTCTACAGGGAGCCTACAAAGATGATAATACCCTTATAAAAGCCTTGCTTTTCGGAGGTCATGAAATTACCTATCAAGCGTGGTACGGTATCGACGGCGAGACTTTGCGTGACAATAGAACTTTTAACCCTTCCGGAATTTATACGGATGAAAACGGAGATACCCAATTTTACGACAACGAAGTGGACAATTACAAACAAGATCACGCCCAACTCTTATGGAACGAGCAACTCTCCGAATTTTGGAGCACCAATATTGCCTTGCACTATACAAGGGGTAGGGGTTATTTCGAACAGTATAGGGAAGATGATGATTTTGCAACTTACGGGTTTGTTCCGCTTACCGTGAACGGGGAAGAAGTCAACACCACCGATTTGATCAGAAGGCGCTGGTTGGATAATGACTTTTACGGGACCGTTTTTTCAGCGAACTATAGGAGAGATAAGGTCAGTTTAATTATGGGCGGAGGGTTCAACAGATATGAGGGTGACCATTTCGGGGAAGTAATCTGGGCACGATTCGCAAGTGATAGCGATTATAAGGATCGGTACTACGACGATTCTTCCTCAAAAACGGATTTCAATTTTTATACGAAGTTGAACTATCAATTGAATGACCATTGGTCACTCTACGGAGATTTACAATATAGAACCGTCGGGTATAAAGCGAACGGTGAAGATACGGGCCTGGTCAACGATACCTTTCATTTTTTCAATCCAAAAGCGGGTATAACCTATGATTTAAACGCCAATAACAATTTTTATACATCTGTTGCGGTAGCCAACAAAGAACCGAACCGAAATGATTACGAGAACGGTAACCCGAAACCGGAGCGTTTGAACGATTATGAATTGGGATGGAGGTATGTTTCACAGAACATTCAGTTGAATACCAATGTGTATTTCATGAATTATAAGGATCAATTGGTATTGACCGGTGGGCTGAACGATGTTGGCGCCCCATTACGGGAGAATATCGGTGATAGCTATAGGTTGGGGTTAGAAATAGATGCCAATATCAGATTCAATGATAAACTAAGTACAAGGCCTAACATAGCGCTAAGTAGCAATAAGAACGTCGATTATTTTATTGAGCGGGACGGTGTGCTACAAGATTTAGGGAATACAACGATAGCATTTTCCCCATCAATGATTGCGGGGAATATATTCACCTATTCCCCCTGCAGCACTATGGACATCTCTTTACTGTCTAAGTTTGTAGGAGAACAGTACTTGAGCAATACCGATACGGAAGCGTCAAAGTTGGATGCTTATTTTACGACCGATTTCAACATAACTTATGAAATTAAGGTGAACAGGATATTGAAATCCATCGTGTTATCTGGTTTGGTGAACAATATTTTTAATGAAAAATATGTATCCAACGGATATACTTTCCTGGATGATTTTTCAACACCCGGTAATTCATTCGAGGTCCAAGGGTATTATCCGCAGGCAGGGACAAACTTTTTAGTAGGGGCAACCGTAAATTTTTAAGGATGACGAAATTGAAGATTGCATTAGACTGGACGGCCAATACCAACCACACGGGGTTTTATGTGGCCAAGGAAAAAGGTTTTTATAGGGAATTAGGGATTGATCTGGAAATACAGACTCCAGATACCGATAATTATGCTATTACTCCGGCGAAAAAAGTAGAATTGGGGGATGTTGATTTTGCCCTTTGCCCTTTTGAAAGTGTCATCAGTTATAGAACGAAGCAACATCCGTTCGAAGCCGTGGCGTTGGCGACTATTTTTAAGGAAGACATCAGTGCAATTGCTACCTTAAAATCTAAAGACATTAAAACGCCAAAAGAGTTGGACGGGTTAGTGTATGCATCCTATAAAGCCCGATACGAAGACGAGATGGTACGGCAAATGATAAAGAACGATGGCGGCAAGGGAAATATCGATCTCGTATATCCTAACAAATTGGGGATATGGGACACCATTTTAAAAGGAGAAGCTGATGCTACCTGGATATTCAGCAATTGGGAAGGTATCCGTGCCAAAAATGAGGGGATTGCATTGACCCTATTTAAAATGAAGGACTTTGGTGTTCCTTATGGCTATTCGCCGATCATCATGACGGGTAAAACCATGGCAAAAAAAAATACCGAATCATATACCAGTTTTCTAAAAGCGACGAAAAGAGGATTTTTATATGCTCAAGACCATCCTGCCGAAGCGGTAAAGTACATCGAACCCTTCGTAGCTGAACAAGATAAGGCAATCGATTTGCTCGAAAGTCAGAAATTTACGGCTTCCTATTACGGTACCGAGGAAAATTGGGGAATCATGGAGAAAGAACCCATACAAAAATTTTTCAACTGGCTGAATGAAAACCAATTGGAAACGTCAGCATTGCGTTTTGAAGAATTGGTTCATGAGCTTTATGCGGGTTGAACCGATCCATTTAAAAATGAAACAGTGAACAACAATACACAATATCCTTCTAGGATGCAATAACCCGTTGTGCTATGATGGGTTTTTACAATTAAAATTTTAGTTCAGGTGATATATTTTTTCATTTTTTGCGATTCGTTAAAATACACGAACCGAAATCAAAAATTGAATAGATTACTCCATATTATAAATATGCGTTGCATACATCTAATGTATTGGTCAATGCGTATATATAGAAATCGTGTGAATTAGAGATAAGGCTTAAACGTTGCATAAACTATGGGGATATGACGGAAAAGATTCCAGTATTCGGCAGTAAGTTACGGAACAATATTGTGGTGGTACCTGAAGTCATTTCACAGTGCTCGGGCATTAAAGTGTTCGGCCAGTCCATCAAGTCATTTTTATTTAGTACGGATGTTGCCATTATCAGGAATACAAACGCCAATGCGATTATTGCCGTGTATCCCTTCACCCCGCAACCGGTAATCTCAAATGCACTCATATTAGCGGCCGACAAACCAATATTCTGTGGTGTGGGCGGTGGCATAACCACAGGGGCCCGTTCTTTGGAATTGGCGCTTCATGCAGAATTTCAAGGAGCCTTAGGGGTGGTTCTGAACAAGCCCACACCGAACAGCCTTATCACACTTTTAAAAGAAAAGATAGATATCCCGGTAACGATTACCGTGGTTTCCGAAAAGGATGATATTAGGGGTAGATTAAGAGCTGGGGTCGATATCTTTAATGTGACCGGCGCGGCAAATACGACGGATATCATCAAAAGAATAAGGGATATCGACGCCGAGGTGGCCATTATTGCGACTGGTGGCAAGACCGGGGAAACCATTTTGAGCGCAATCGAAGCAGGTGCGAACGCCATTTCTTACACACCTCCTAGCACCGGAGAGCTCTTTAAGGGAATTATGGATGGGTACCGGGCCGAATAACGGTATTAATTGGAAATAAGTACAGAACTTCCACTAAACGACGCACGGTACTCTAACATGTCGTAATAGCGATTTTCATCTTTGGGGCGTTCGAGCAGCTGTCCCGTAAAAAGGCTGTATTGGTATTCCTCACAAGAACAGGTAGCCACTTGCCCGTTCAAGGTCATGGTCGAACAGGTATTCGGAGCGTGATTGGGACAACTCGCCTCGAAAGCCCTAAATTGGTTGAAGCCTGTATTGATGACAAAGACACCCCTTGTTCCTACCCCATCACTCCTTATCAAAACCGCGCTCCCCGTATTGGTCAGGGGACTGTAAAGCGGTAAATTTAAATTGGCATCGAAGCGAAAATTGATTTCCTGCAAGTACGGGTTTCTGTTCGTACGATCATTACTACATGCACAAAGGGTCAGTAATAGAAAGCAGCCTATAAAACGGTTCATCCCTTAATTTTGTTTAACAGAAAGATGCACAAAAATGCGTAAAAAATATGTATATTTGTGTTAAATCCTCTCTTAAAAAGCCTGTTTAGAAGGCAATTGCAGAGGATTTGTCTATTTATAAAACGAGGATGTTATGAGTAACGTATCTTACTACACTGCCGAAGGTTTAAAAAAACTTAAAGCAGAACTTAATCACTTAAGGGACGTAGAGCGGCCAAAGGCTTCAGAAGCGATAGCCGAAGCGAGGGATAAGGGCGACCTTTCCGAGAATGCTGAGTATGATGCGGCCAAAGAAGCGCAAGGTCTCTTGGAAATGAAAATCGCCAAGTTGGAGAATATAGTAGCCAACGCCCGTTTGATAGACGAGTCTCAATTGGATAATTCAAAAGTACTGGTGCTTTCAAATGTAAAATTGAAAAACCACAATAATGGGATGGAGATGACCTATACGTTGGTAGCCGAAAGCGAGGCCGATTTAAAATCAGGTAAAATTTCGGTGAATTCGCCGATCGGCAAAGGTTTATTGGGTAAAAAAGTGGGTGATACCGCAGAAATAACCGTTCCGAACGGTACATTGAAATTCGAGATTCTTGCAATTAGCAGGTCTTAGCTTTCCGTTCTTAGTTCAAGTTCATCTTGCTTGAGGGTATGCAGGATTTTTTTAACCACAAACCGTAAAATATGCCAACCATTTTCACGAAAATAATCAGCGGGGAGCTACCGTGCTACAAGGTAGCCGAAGATGCACATTTTTTGGCATTTTTGGATATCAACCCCAATGCAAAAGGGCATACCTTGTGCATTCCAAAAAAGGAGGTAAATAAGATTTTGGACCTGGACGAGGAAACCTACCTGGGGTTGATGAAGTTCTCCAGAAAAGTGGGAAAGGCCTTGGAGCAAACGGTGGACTGTAAAAGGGTAGGAATGACCGTTATCGGGCTGGAAGTTCCCCATGTACACGTGCATTTGATTCCTTTGAACGAAATGAAGGACGCCACCTTCCAACATAAGGTGCAACTTGCAGATGAAGAATTTGAGGAGCTTGCCAGCGCAATTGCCGCTAAACTGCAATAGCTTCATTGAGCACCAGATAAATGGCGCCGGCAATAAGTGCTATCGAGACCACTATCAAAATATAAAAAAGGGAGGTCGGTCTGCTCGATTTTTCGGCCGGGATAGCGGTTTTCTGGTAATAATCGAACATCCGTTCAATATCCTGTGTCCAACTTACGGGGTAAATGGTCGAATGGCACGTGTTGCAGACCAAGGTATGGCTCAATTCTCCGGTGGTCTTATGGAAAAGGCTGCCATAGGTATGTTTTTGAAAAAAGGTCAGTTTTAGATCTTGATTGAAACACTCTGGGCAATTATTGTTCATTGCCGCCTCTTTAATCACGATACGTTTTTCCTTTGCCATAATCAATGCACTACTTTAAGGGATATTTGCATAATGGTGCCTTCTTTACCAGAGGACAGTACTTTTATTTTTCCGTCGTGGTACTCTTCCACGATTCTTTTTACCAGTGAAAGTCCTAGGCCCCAACCTCTCTTTTTTGAGGTGAAGCCGGGTGTAAAGATACTATTATAGTTGCTTTTAGGAATTCCACTACCGGTATCGGCGATCAAGATGTTGACATGCTTACCGTCGGGCACTATCTCAATAGCGATACTGCCCTTTCCACGCATAGCATCTATACCATTTTTCACTAAATTCTCTATCGTCCAATTATAGAGCGAGCTGTTGAGTAAGACCGGTAATTTTTCAACTTGGGTCGAAAATGTAAAGTGAATCAATTTAGAACTTCGTCGTTTGAGGTAATCAAAGGCGTCTTGTGTTTCTTTTACGATATCGCTTTCCGTTAATTTGGGAAGGGAGCCAATTTTTGAAAAGCGTTCCGTAATCGTCTGTAAACGGTCGATATCCTTTTCTATTTCTTTGGTGATGTTCGGGTTGATGGCCTCGGCCTTCAAGAGCTCGTTCCAGCCTAAAAGAGAAGATAAGGGGGTGCCGATCTGGTGTGCCGTTTCTTTCGCCATACCTGCCCACAATTTATTCTGCTCCGACGCTTTGTTGGTCTTGAACAAAAAGTAGATGACCGCTGCAAAGAGAAAAATAATGAGCAAGAGCGCGATAGGATAGAATTTTAGTTTATTCAGAACTTCCGAGTTTCCATAATACAGGGTCGCTAAATGAACCCCTTGTTGATCGATGGATATTGGGGTGTTCTCGTTCTTAAACTTGCGCAGCTGTCTTTGAATATAAAGGGAATCGGACGCTTTATTGGGCGGAAAATTATTTACCCTGATTGTTTCATCCTTATTGATGAGGATCATGGGGGTAGAGGTGTTGTTTTGGAACACTTTTAAATGTAGGCTACCTAGATCAACGTTTTCCGAGGACTGTAAAAATTCGGATTGTGCCGTTGCCCAAATTTCCATTTTTAATCGCTCCTCATCCTTAAATTGCTTAAAAAAACTATTGGTATTCCATAGAATAAGGCTGACCACGATAAAGGAGCCAATCAAAAGAAAAATGTTGGAAATGTTGTTTTTAGGAATAAAATTCATCCAGTGCTGTTCTACTCATAAAGATAACCCAAAATGTAAATAATTGTTGTGTTGATATCTGCGCAGCATGTTTTATAAGAGCTTCATTTTGTGTATTTTTGAGCATTATCGTAAAATGAGTACAAGATGGAAATAGAAGGAAAAGTAAAATTGATAGGGGAAACCCAAACCTTTGGCACCAATGGGTTTAGAAAAAGGGAATTGGTAGTGACTACAGATGAACAGTATCCGCAGCATATTATGGTGGAATTTGTGCAGGACAAGTGCGATATGTTGAATAGTTATGCCGCTGGGCAAGATGTAAAGGTAAGCATCAATCTTAGGGGTAGGGAATGGACGAACCCACAGGGGGAGGTCAAGTATTTCAATTCTATTCAAGGGTGGCGTATAGAAAATCTTTCGCAATCGAAGCCAGCAGGTGCCCCACCGGTACCGCCTATGGAGGCCTTCGAGCCTGCCGATAACATTAACGAAGAAGATCACGATGATCTTCCGTTCTAATTTGATGTAGAAGGAAAAGGGCAACCTTGCCCTCGTCAACATATTAAAAAACTTGTTTAGCTAAAAAGGTTGAACAAGTTTTTCCTTTTTTAGCCTTTTTTGGTATTTTGAAAAAAAGCGAGAGCTGATGAAGTCCAAAGATACAATGTTCTTTTTGATGGATGACTTGGTGTTTCCACCGGTCGATGCTGCCAATAGCGATGGGTTATTGGCGGTAGGGGGCGATCTTTCGCCAGAGCGACTTTTACTGGCCTATGAAAAAGGAATTTTTCCTTGGTTCAACACCGATTCACTCATTTTGTGGTGGAGTCCAGACCCCCGAATGGTACTTTTCCCTGACCGTATCAAAATTTCGAAGAGCATGAGGAAAATCCTTCGTAACGACCAGTTCAAACTTACAGTGAATACCTGCTTCAAGGAGGTTCTCGAACATTGTTCTACAGTGGAGCGGGAAGGTCAAAACGGCACTTGGATTACCGAAGACATGAAGCTGGCCTATTTAAAACTTCACGCAAGAGGCATCGCCAAGTCCTACGAGGTATGGGAGAATGAACAACTGGTAGGTGGATTGTACGGGGTGGACCTCGGTCATGTTTTTTGCGGAGAAAGCATGTTCAGTTTAACCTCGAACGCATCTAAGTTCGCGCTCATCAAGTTGGCGCAGAACCTGGATCAACAGCACTATCGCCTTATAGACTGTCAATTGCATACCGACCATTTAGAACGTATGGGTGCTCAAGAAATTTCTAGGGATATGTTCATAAAGTTCCTAAAGCGCTAAGACCAAACTATTCAAAAAGAAAAATACGTGTTCCGTTTGCTGTGCAAAATTTTCGGCTCGGTATTCTAAACCGAATTGTACTTTGAGCCCTTTAGGTAAAGCCCATCCAATTTGCGAGGTTATACGTTGATCGTACATGGGGGGCATCGTTTTTCCGACACTGAGCAACGATTCCGTGGTGGCGACAAAATAGGGTTCACCTACATCGAGTTCCAAGCCTTTTAAGGGAAAATCTACGGCGAAGCGATATCTAAACCGATGAATGGTCGATGAAGCTCGAATGCGCTGTTCTGCCCTTAACCTATGTCCCAGTCGAATACTTCTTATTTTTTTCGTGATATTGTATTGTTGGGTAAAACGCAACTCATTCTCTTCATCATCCTCAAATACGGCTCTAAACCGGTATTGAATGCCGAGCCCTAAGCTTTGGTCAAAGTCTAGTTTTAAATCTGAAAAATGTGCCAAGTCGAGTTGCCTTACCGACAGTTGCGTTTCTTGGTCATTGTACACGTAATTGCGGTTGGCTACCGAAAAGTTATGCGAATATAACGGGGCTACCTTATAATTCAATGAAACTTGAGGTTGCCAATATGCCGTAGTTCTATCCTGTGCACGAAGTGTAACGCTATGATGGTATACCAAGAACAGCATCAAGAGGATCCCTTTAATATAAGACATGGTCATAATTTGGGGGTAGCGAAGTACGTATGTTCTGGAAATTACCATCGGCATCAAAAAGAATTTCGTAATCCATATACCCATCTTCCCTTTTCCCCGCAATCACCACTTCATAGTTCAGAGTGGGCAGAAGGAGGTTTTGGAATGCATTTTTGAAGGTATTTTCAACAGTATCGGTGGTATGTGGATATTGTTGCTGTAGTCTTTTGATACGGTACCTCAGGAAATTTTCGCTGAGGTAGGCCTCAATATTTGAATAACTCTCGTTTGGGATATCTGCAGGCTTTATCAAGATTTCGATATCTTCCAAGGTGCCGTCGGCATCGAACTCAACACTGTACCACAACCTGTCTTTTTTAAATTTAGCCTCGAAACTAACTTTCGTACTGTCCAGTTCTTTGTAGAATTTTAAACGTCGCGCACCTTCAACGTGTTCATCGATCAATGCTAGTGCGTTTGGGGGAAACTGGGATTTCAGAATACGAAATTCACGTTCGACCTTGTATTGTGCCTGTATACCTTGACCATAAAGACAGGCAATCGTAAGAATGGTGATGTATTTAATCTTCATGTAGAAATAATTATGAAACTTCTGAATATCGAAAACAATGTACTTCATGGTCGTTGACCATACCTGTAGCTTGCATAAAGGCGTACATAATGGTGTTGCCTACAAAGGTAAAGCCCCGTTTTTTTAAATCTTTGCTGATCGCCGTGGAGATTGGAGTATTTGCGGGGGCCTCCGTATACTTTTGAACACTATTCTGTATCGGTTTATTACCCACAAATTGCCAAATATAGGTGCTGAAACTGCCAAATTCTTTTTGGATAGCCATAAAAGCCGCTGCATTTTTCACGGTAGCATGCACCTTTAACTTGTTTCGAACAATGCCTTCGTTCTGCAACAAAGCTTCAATTTTAGGAGCCTGGTAAGCAGCTATTTGGGTATAGTCAAAATGGTCGAAAGCCTTCCTGAACTGTTCTCTTCTGCGTAAAATGGTGATCCAACTCAAACCCGCTTGAAAGGTTTCTAACACGAGAAACTCAAAGAGTTTAGCATCATTTTTTAAGGGCACACCCCACTCTTCGTCATGATAGGCCTCATAGAGCGGATCGCCTTTGCACCAACCACACCGTTGTTTTTCCATTCTTTAAAAATACTGCATAAAATACACTTCACAAGGTGGTGTAGACTAATTATCCACCTCAAATCTAGGGTGTATGTGTTCGAATTGTTTCTATTTTTCACTACATCTTTGGAAAAGTCATTTTAGTGGAAGGGTTATGGACGTACATCCACTCCCCAATGCTAAACCGCTCTTTCAAATACGTTAGGGACAAAAGGATTCAAACGAAAGGGTATGCTATACTTTTGCAGTTTGCTTGCGTAGAAGTTCGGTCTGCTTTTCGTCCATGTAAATGATAGGTACGGCATAGACCATAGGCATTTGATTTGGATATTCTGACCGTACGAGGTCATTAATGGTCGTAAACAATAAGGCTTTGGTTTTGCCGGTAATTACGGTTTCATTAATGTATTCGACCTTGCCGGTGGACTTATTTTTTTCGAATATTTTTTTTGTGGAAATACTTGCGGTGAAGATCAGGTTTTTTTCCATCAATAGCTTCGCAATTTTTTTTGCATGCTTTTTATCCCTGACGCTTATATGTGCTAAAATCATCGGTTTAGTGTAAAACAAGTCGCTAGTTATGAAGTAATGCTCGATGAGCCATTTTTCCCTGGGGTACAGCCAAAAAAAACGTAGCAATACATCTAAACTTAAAAATAGAGTTAACTTTTGAAATAGATAGTATTACAATTGTTAAAAATAGGTTAAACAACTTAAGGTCGATAGTATTACTATTATATTTGTGTTCTTTTAAAAATAATAGATGGACGATTTACTAAAATCCGTAAGAATCGATATTAACGAAAAAATATTCTTGAAGGATCCCGAATCCTCAGAATTGGGAAAAAAAATTGTCCAAGAAAGTATATTGATGCTTAATGAAATCGGCTTCGATAGCTTCACGTTCAAAAAGCTTGGCATTAGGATACAGTCCAACGAGAGTTCGGTGTACAGGTATTTTGAAAACAAGCATAAGTTATTGCTGTACTTAACGTCTTGGTATTGGGGATGGCTGGAATATCAATTGGTGTTTACCACCCATGGTATGTCGAATGCCGAAGAAAAGTTGAGAAAATCGATTGAAATCGTTACAAAACCAACGGTAGAAGATTCTGATTTTTCGCATATCAACGAGGTAATGCTGAATAAGATCGTGATCAACGAGTATTCAAAGTCGTACCTTACCAAAGAAGTGGACGCTGAAAACAAGGAAGGGTATTTTACCATTTATAAAAGATTGGTAAAACGGATCGCTAAAATGATCGAGAACGTCAACCCTGAGTTTAAATATTCATCGAGTTTGGCCAGTACGGTGCTTGAGGGGTCGTTGCATCAGCATTTTTTAAGAGACCATTTCAGCACGTTGACCGATTGTGTGGATAGCGATGATTCTACCGCCTATTTCTCTCATTTGGTATTTTCTTCCTTAAATTAAAAAATTGTAATCATGGGGCAACAGATAAAAACGTCTTGGCAGCGCTTGGTAGGCATGCTGAAATTGGATAAGAGAGACGTTTTCCAAGTATTTTACTACGCTATTTTTGCTGGTCTGGTCAATTTATCGCTTCCCTTGGGAATCCAGGCCATTATCAATTTGATACAGGGAGCTCAAATCAGCACCTCATGGATCGTGCTGGTTGTTTTCGTTACCTTGGGGGTTGCTTTTGTCGGTATACTTCAGTTAATGCAGATGCGCATTATCGAGAACGTGCAACAAAAAATCTTTACGAGGGCTTCTTTTGAGTTTGCATACCGGTTTCCTAAGATAAAGATGAGCGAGCTTCGAAATTACTACCCTCCAGAATTGGCCAATCGTTTTTTTGATACCCTTACGATACAAAAGGGTCTTTCCAAAACATTGGTCGATTTTCCTGCCGCACTATTGCAGATTATCTTCGGCCTTTTGCTGCTTTCCTTTTACCATCCGTTCTTTATTGTCTACGGCTTGCTGCTTCTCGTCTTGATTTATATCGTTTTTAAGTTTACGGTACAACGAGGGTTGGATACCAGTTTAGACGAATCAAAATATAAGTATAAAGTGGCCCATTGGTTGCAGGAAGTGGCCCGTTCCATCATTAGTTTTAAACTATCCGGAAAAACCTCCCATGCATTGGATAAAAATGACATTTTGGTCGCCGATTACTTAAAGGCTAGGGAAAGCCACTTTAGGATTCTGGTCATCCAATTCATACAAATGATCGGTTTTAAAGTGCTGGTTACCGCAGGATTACTTCTGATTGGAGGACTACTGGTACTGAATCAAGAAATGAACATCGGGCAGTTCGTAGCCGCAGAAATCATCATACTTTTGGTCATTAACTCTGTCGAAAAATTAATTTTAGGATTGGAGACCTTTTATGATTTGCTGACTTCCCTTGAAAAACTCGGGCAGGTCGTGGATAAAGATTTAGAGGCCCAAGAAGGTGAAAAACCATTTTTGGAAAATCAAGGGTTCAGCGTTGCGCTAGATCAAATCACCTATAGGGTTCCTGAACGCGATAAGATCATTATCGACAATCTTAGCTTGACCATTACCCCAACCTGTACAATCTTGATCAATGGCGAAAGCGGAGCGGGTAAAACGACCCTTTTGCGCATTATAGCCGGTATCATAGAACCGGACGAAGGCGGTATTTATGTGAATGGGGTTTCGTTAAAGGGGATGAACCTCAATTACTACAGGTCGCATATAGGACAATCCTTGACCGAAGAGTCCCCGTTTGAAGGAACGATTGAAAACAATATCACGTTTGGGGATGAAAGCATTACCCATGAACGTATCTATTGGGTCATGGAAAAGATAGGCCTTACCCAATTCGTAAAAGACCAACCTCAAGGCTTGGAGACCATGTTATATCCCGAAGGAAAGCAAATACCTTCAACCATCGCCAAAAAGATCGTGCTGGCGCGGAGCGTCATCAGAAATCCGAAACTGTTGATTTTAAAAGACCCCTTAGATCAGTTTAAAAAGGAGGAAGCCGATAGAATCATCGAGTTCTTGACCGATACCTCAAATGGTTGGGCGCTGATTGTGGTAAGTCAAAATAATAAATGGGGCACACATTGTTCACGTATCATTACGATGGAGAATGGTAAAATCATCAACGAAAAGTAATATCAGATGCTGAATATTTCGAATAATAAGCTACATGCAAAGGTCTCTTTAGAGCGATTTAAATCGGCTAAAATTGTTTTTCACGAAAGAGATTACAAGCATTTCAACAGGTTTTTATTTATATTTTCTTCAGTGGGGTTCATCATTTTGTTCTTACCCTGGACGCAGAATATTAGCGGCAATGGCTACATTACCACCCTAATGCCCGGCCAACGACCACAGACCGTGCAATCCCCCATACCTGGTCGTATAGAACAATGGTTTGTCCAAGAGGGGGATTACGTAAAAAAGGGAGATACTATTCTGTTCATTTCTGAAGTTAAGAATGAATATTTTGACCCTAGATTGGTAGAGCGAACGGGGCAGCAGATCAGGGCCAAGGAAGCATCGGTGAATTCATACGGCGGTAAAGTAAACGCCTTGAACAACCAAATCGGCGCATTGGGCAATGAACGTGAACTTAAACTGGAACAGGCACAGAATAAGTTGTTGCAAAGCCGGTTAAAGGTAAAGAGCGATAGTATTGATCTTGAAGCCGCAAAAACCAATATTATTATCGCGGAGCGGCAATTTGAACGAACCGAGCAATTGGAGAGCGAGGGCCTGAAAGCGGTTACCGATGTGGAAGAAAAACGGCTTAAATTGCAGGAGACACAGGCAAAATTGATTTCTCAGGAGAACAAACTGTTGGCCGCAAAAAATGAGGTCATCAATGCCATGGTGGAAATCAATCGGGTTCGGGCAGAATATACCGATAAAATAAGTAAAGCCCAGAGCGATATGTTTACCGCACAGTCCAACCAGTTCGACTCGGAGGCTCAGGTTACCAAATTGGAAAACGACTATACGAACTATGAAATGCGCAACGATATGTATTATATCAGGGCGCCTCAGAATGGATATATCAATAAGGCGATACAGGCTGGGATAGGGGAAACGTTTAAGGAGGGTGATCCACTGGTAGGCATCATGCCATCGGATTATGAAATGGCGGTAGAAACTTTTGTTGAGCCTATAGATCTTCCCTTAATGCATTTAGGGGAGCAAGTGAGGATACAGTTCGATGGTTGGCCAGTTATCATTTTCAGTGGCTGGCCAAATGTTTCTTATGGTACTTATGGCGGGGTAGTTGTCGCCATAGAAACGTTCATTAGCGATAACGGAAAATATAGAATTCTACTGGCGCCCGACAAAAATGATCACGACTGGCCAGATGCACTAAGGGTAGGGTCAGGCGCTAGGACCATCGCTTTATTGGAGGATGTGCCGATTTGGTTTGAATTATGGCGTCAATTAAACGGATTTCCACCTAACTACTACCAACCTGAAGGAGCACAAGCAAAACCGGTAAAAAAATAAACATGAAGAAGTTTATTCTTGGTCTTTTTTTTAGCGGCTGCCTTTTTGGTCATGCACAAGAGCAGGATACCCTTATGCTCAAGTTCAATGAGTACTTGGGGTATGTCAAAAAATTTCATCCGGTCGCTAAGCAAGCGGAGTTGGCCATTGGTACCGGGCAGGCAAACCTCATGAGGTCAAGGGGAGGCTTCGACCCAAAGGTAGAGGTGGATTATAGCACCAAGGAATTCCAGGATTCTGAGTATTATGACCTGTTGAATGCGACCTTCAAGATACCCACATGGTACGGGCTGGAATTGAAAGGTAATTTTGAGCAGAATACCGGGGAATATGTAAATCCGCAGAACAATGTCCCGGAAGATGGTTTATACAGCGCAGGCGTCTCTGCTTCCCTACTACAGGGCTCTTGGATCAATGAGCGCATGGCTACCTTAAAGCAAGCTAAATTCTTTAGGGAACAGACTAAGGCGGATCGTGATCTTTTGGTGAACGAAGTGTTGTTCAACGCATCGCTTGCCTATTTTAATTGGTTGCAGGCTTATAAGGACAGTAAAGTGTTCTTTAATTTCTTGAACAACGCCGAAATACGGTTCGTTGGTATACGCAAAAGTGCATTGGCGGGTGATATTGCCGCAATCGATACGGTAGAGGCAAAAATTGCGGTTCAAAATAGGGCGTTGGAGCTGGAGCAGGCGAACGTAAACCTAAGAAATGCATCCTTAGAACTGTCAAATTTTTTATGGCTGGGGGACAATATACCTACTGAATTGCAGCCAAATGTCATACCGGACGACAATCTAGACCTTGAGATAGATGTTACCTTGGAGATTCTGGGAAAGCCCCTGGACAGCTTTACCCTTGAAAACCATCCAAAATTACTGTCGTTGGGCTATAAGGTAGATGGGTTAAGGGTCGATAAGCAGTTAAAGACCAACAAATTATTGCCCAAGCTAGATGTGGAATATAATTTTATTACCGAGACCCCAGAGCTGGTGAATTCTCTAGTACCCGAAAATTACAAGGGAGGACTCACTTTTCAAATGCCCTTATTCTTGAGAAAGGAACGGGGAGACTTAAAACTGGCCAAAATCAAGTTACGCGATGCGCAATTTGAACTCGATAATGCGGAAATAGTGGTCCGTAATAAAGTGCTGGCCATCTATAACGAGTTGAACTCTTTTGAGCGGCAGAATGTGTTGATCGATGAAATTGTAATGAATTATAACACCCTGTTATCGGCAGAGGAACGTAAGTTCAGTTTCGGCGAAAGTTCTTTATTTTTGATCAATACCCGCGAGAGCAAGCTCATAGACGCCGTATTGAAACAGAATCTCGTACAAAATAAATTTTATGCCGCTAAGGCCAAATTATTCAACAGCTTAGCGGTCAACCCAGAGAACTTATAGGAATGCAGTCAAAGAATAAGGAGGAGCCATTCGATTATATATTATTGGCGAAGGATACTTTCTTCATTATTTCCGGAATTTTTGCGGCTGCGTTCGGCCTTGAAAGTTTTCTATTTCCTAATAAGTTTATCGATGGCGGTGCAACGGGTATTTCACTTTTAATCGCGGAAACTGCCGATATTCCGCTTTACATCCTCATCATTCTGGTCAACCTTCCTTTTATACTATTGGGATATAAGGTCATAGGAACACGCTTTGCATTAAAAACAGGATTGGCCATCGTAGGCCTCGCTTTCGTACTGGCATTCGTCCATTTTCCGGAAGTCACACAAGACAAGCTATTGGTTGCCGTTTTTGGAGGCTTTTTTCTAGGGGCCGGCATAGGGCTATCCGTTAGGGGAGGTAGCGTTTTGGATGGTACTGAGGTATTGGCGATTTACCTAAGCCGGAAATTGGGGACCACCATCGGCGACATCATCATTCTGATCAATATTTTGGTGTTTTCAGCGGCGGCCTATATGCTTTCCCTAGAAACGGCACTGTACTCGATGCTTACCTATTTGTCCGCTTCCAAGACCTTGGATTTTGTAATCGAAGGCATTGAGGAATACACCGGGGTGACCATTATTTCTGAAGCTAGCGAAGAAATTAGGTTGATGATTATCGAAAAATTGGGCCGTGGATTAACGATCTATAAGGCAAAGGGAGGCTATGGAAAAAACGGTATCCATACAGAATATGATGTCATCTATACGGTCATTACCAGGCTTGAGATACGTCGATTGAATATCGAAATCAATAAAATAGATGCCAAGGCATTTGTGGTCATGGGCAAAATCAATGATACCCGTGGCGGGATGATCAAAAAACGCACCTTGTAAGTAAGGCGCTAACTAAACTATACAGGTACACAACATATACCATGGGGAATTCCAGAACAGCTATTCAAGTGATCAACGACCATATTTCAGAAGCCATCTCCTATCAAGAGTATAGGGAGCTAGTTCAGCATTTGGCCCAAGCGCATCAAACGACGGGTACCTTGCAGACGGCTGATCTAGCGCAGTATACGCAGCTCAACGACCGGCGTATGAGGCGATGGGACAAAACATTACAATTCAGTGAGGAGGCAATCACACGGATCACATCGGTGAAGCAAAAGATTACATGGCTGGTACTCACCGAAAGCTGGTGTGGGGATGCCTCCCCAGCTTTACCTGTCCTACATAAAGTGGCGGAAATCAATCCGAATATTTCAGTGGTGATCCTTTTGCGAGATGCACATCTAGAACTCATGAACCTATTTTTGACCAATGGGGCGATGTCCATTCCAAAACTTATTGCCATGGACGAATCTCAGCGTAAAATCCTATTCACATGGGGGCCCAGGTCTTCCAAGGCAACAGCATTAGTGGCCGCCCATAAACAAGAGCATGGGGAGTTGACACCAGCCTTCAAGGAAGATTTGCAGGTGTGGTACAATCGGGATAAAGGTCAAAGTATCTTGGAGGATCTATTGCGCTTACTTCCCTTGGAATAAATAGGTAATCGTTCCTTTTTGGAGTTGAAGCTCAGAAGAATTAAACCGTGCTTTTAAGGCATAGGCGATGGCATTGTCCACGAGACATCCATTGGAGGTTCCTGAACTCTTTTCATTGAAATCGGCCTCTACTACATTTCCCAATCTATCTACCTCAATATTAATGACCACCTTACCTCCTTCGATGCAGGTGTAAATGGGCGGTGGCAGTTTGTAGTTGTTGCGGTCGACCAAAGAATAGGACACCGAGGTTCTTCTTGCGGCTAGGTTGTTGGTAAACTCCTTTTTTTGAGCTTCCTTTTCCCCTAAAAGTTGTTTTTTTTCTTCCCGTTTTTTGGCCAAGGCCTTTACGCGTTCTGCGTATGC
>JBARCC010000281.1:0-4452 GCA_049793635.1 Maribacter sp.
ATAAAGAAGGATGAAGATCTTGTAAAATCTGTTGATCGTTTGCGTTAAACCTAACATCTTAGTAGTATTAGTGCGTTAAACCCGGGGTAGTTCCCGGGTTTTTTATACCCTAAATCCGTCCTAAAAGCCTTCTATCAGCTTTCTCACTTCCTCTACGATCTCTGGCGCAAGTATAGCGGTATCGTTCAACGGGCTCGATGCGTCATCCACGAAATTCAGGTATTTCCATAGATGATCGGTACTGCGGTCATTTATGGCCAACAGATACGAAATACCTGACATTTTAATTTGTCGAGGGCTAATAACCTCAATGGTATAACCTTCCATAGGGTAGTTAGAGAACATTTTACCCATCTCATCGTCGTTAAATTCCAAAATCATATTTTGATCGTAACGTCCAACACAAACGGTCGTGGCACTTTTTGAAAGTTCCTTTACCGGGCTTAGCATTAAATTGGTCTCATTATCCTCGTACATTGTTTGTATGCCCATACTTTGTAGCATGCCTGTGAGCATGCCCGAAATCATTTCTTTAGGGTATACATCGAACAATTTAGGGTAGGTCATCTCCAAAACCTGATCCATGTTCTGCTGCCGGGTCGCCTCGATAATCGTTTCAAAGTCCTTTTGAATGGTTTGCGCTACAGTTTGACAAAAAGAATAGTTTAGCATTAACAGGAACAACGTGGTAAGAATAAGTTTCATTGCGTATTTTGTTTCATTCGTTAACAATGGAAGTCTAACTGATTTTATAGATTAAAATTAATTTTTGTTCCGGATCTATACTTGAATTAAATCCCCCTTTTGCCTAATTCGATGATTTCCAAATCCTTTATTTCTGCTTTGTCGATTACGAACCGAAGCATGGTGCGTATCTGGTGAAATCCATGGATGCCACATGCGCCGGGGTTCATATGTAATATCCCTAGTTTTTTGTCCCACATGACCTTTAAAATGTGCGAATGACCGCAGATAAATAGTTTTGGCGGGTTTTCTTTGATCAAATCCCTAATGCGGTTATTGTATTTCGGAGGATACCCTCCAATATGGGTCATCCAAACATCCACGTTTTCGCACATAAAGCGCTGATTTAGGGGAAACTCTTGTTGTATCCTAGCATCGTCGATGTTACCGTAAACTCCTTTAAGGGGTTTGAGGTTTTGAAGGGTGTCCGTTACCTTTAATGAACCTATATCACCCGCATGCCAGACTTCATCGGCCCATTTCACATGCTTTAAAATGTTATCGTCGATGTGGGAATGTGTGTCTGAGAGTAAAAGAATTTTTGTCATGGGTAGCGGTTCTCGTGATTAGGTTTTAGGTCAACTTAGGTCAAATTGAAGATAATTCAAAATGGGGGAGCATGATTATGGACAAGGGTGTAATGCGTTGGAAACATTTCCTTTTTAATACCTTTGTAACAGACAAAATTAGCATATCCTGTTGAGATATTTTATTCAATTTTCATACTTTGGTGGAGCCTACCATGGTTGGCAAAATCAACCGAACGCCACTACCGTGCAGGAATTGCTGGAAGCTGCAATGACAAAATTACTCAATGCCCCTATTTCTTTAATGGGTGCGGGACGTACCGATACAGGGGTACATGCAAAGGAAATGTATGCACATTTTGAGGTCGATACATTCAAAAGCATTCCAAAATTCATATTTAGGTTAAATTCTTTTTTACCGGATGATATAGCGGTACAGCGTATTTTCGAAGTAGCCGACGAAGCACACGCCAGATTCGATGCCGTAGAAAGAACATATACCTATGTTATAATGACGACCAAGGACCCCTTTCTTATGAATAGTGCCTATTTTGTAAAAAAGAAATTGGATATAGATCAAATGAACAAGGCCGCCACGATGCTGCTCGGAAAAAAGGATTTCGAGTGTTTTTCAAAAACAAAAACGGACGTCTACACCCATATCTGTGATTTGAAAACCGCACGATGGACCCAAGAAAAAGACTTCTTGGTGTTCACGATCACTGCCGATCGGTTTCTTCGAAATATGGTTCGAGCTATCGTTGGAACCCTATTAAATGTGGGGACTGGAAAATATTCCGCAGACTATGTTAATACCATATTAAAAAGTAGGGATCGGTCAAAAGCGGGGACATCCGTTCCTGCAAAAGGATTATATTTGACTTCTATTACCTACCCCAACACGATTTTAAAGAATGGATAAGGATTCTGGCAAAGCATTTGACACAAGGCTTTTTAAGCGCTTAATGGCGTATACCCGCCCGTACAGAATCACGTTTTACGGAGTAGCCCTTGCGGCCATTTTAATTTCCATATTCGCAATACTTACCCCGTTGATCGTTAAATGGATAATAGACGACGCAATCAAGCAAAGTAACGCAGAGATGCTCTTAAATTTGACACTGGCCATGCTAGCGGTGTTGATCGGACAGGTGATAAGCCAGTTGGCCTTTAACTATTATGCAAATTGGTTGGGGGAATCTGTCATCAAGGACATACGAACCGACCTATATAAAAAAATGCTCGGCTTTCGAATGAAGTACTTCGATAATTCCTCACTAGGGGTCTTGGTGACCAGAGCGGTCGCCGACATGCAGCGGATCGGTGAGATTTTCAGTCAGGGTTTTTTCGTTATCGTTTCAGATTTATTGAAAATGGCCGTTGCGGCGGTGGTGATGTTGGTCATCAACTGGAAACTTGCTTTGATCGTGTTTACGGTGCTTCCCATTATTATGTATGCTACCCGTTTATTTCAAAAAGCGATGAAAATTGCCTTTACGGAAGTACGTGCCGAAGTCTCCAACTTGAACTCCTTTGTTCAGGAGCGCATTACGGGAATGAAGATCGTGCAGCTTTTTACCCGAGAAAAAATAGAGAGCGACAAGTTTAGGGAAATCAATAAAAAACATAAGGAAGCATGGTTGAAAACGGTCTGGTATAATAGCATTTTTTTTCCCATAGCCGAGATTGTTTCCTCTATCACCGTAGGCCTCATCGTTTGGTATGGCGGCTTGCAAAACGTTGCGAACATTTCCACGGATATCGCCGGAACCGTATTCGCCTTTATCATGCTGATCGATTTATTGTTCAGGCCCCTACGTCAAATTGCGGATAAATTCAATACCCTGCAAATGGGTATGGTGGCGGCAAACCGGGTGTTCAAAATTTTAGATACCGATAGCCATATCCAAGATGTGGGATCGTATGAGAACGGGCAAATTAGGGGAGACATTACCTTTAAGAATGTCCGCTTTGGATATTTGGAAGATGAGGAGGTGTTGCACGGTATTTCTTTCGAGGTCAAAGCGGGTGAAACGGTGGCCATCGTTGGAGCGACCGGGGCAGGAAAGAGTACGATTATCAATCTATTGAATCGATTTTATGAAATAAATTCTGGTAGTATTTCGGTGGATGGTGTCGATATTAAAGAATATCAACTAGCGTCGTTACGTAGGCATATCGCTATTGTGCTGCAGGATGTATTCTTGTTTGCAGATACCATCGCCAATAATATATCCCTTAAAAATAGCTCGATTACGGTAGATGATATTGAAAATGCCGCAAAAGCGATCGGGGTAGATGAATTCATCACCAGTCTCCCTGGTGGGTATGCCTATAATGTAAAGGAAAGGGGAAGTATGCTTTCAAGTGGTCAACGACAATTAATTGCGTTTTTGAGGGCGTATGTCAGTAATCCCAGTATTTTGGTTTTAGATGAAGCTACCTCTTCCGTAGATACGTATTCAGAACAACTTATTCAAAAGGCCACCGAAAAAATCACGGAGGGGCGCACCTCGATTGTAATCGCCCACCGATTGGCGACCATTAAAAAAGCGGACAGGATTATTGTGATGGACGCGGGCAACATTGTAGAGACAGGTACCCATCAAGAACTACTTCAAAAGGGAGGATACTACAGTAATCTATATGAGGCTCAATTTTTAGCAGAAGAGATAGCTTAAGAAGGAATTGTCTCTTTACAAAATCAAGAAAGATCTGCATCAATTTGTGTGGCACTACACCAAATCTTGTTTCAACATGTTGCCCAATTGAACAATGGAATCGTATAGTACGAATTCGCCGTTTTTAATATAGGATATCAATCCCGTTTCCTCGCTCACCACAATGCTCAGCGCATCGGTTTTTTCACTGATACCGACGGCAGCCCTATGACGCAGTCCGAAACGCAAGGGGATATTACGTTCGTTCGAAACGGGAAGAATAACCCGCGTAGCTACGATATAATTACCGACAATTACCGCAGCACCATCGTGTAACGTACTATTTTTATAAAATATGCTTTCTATGATGGGTTGGTTGATTTCGATGTTCATTCGGTCTCCGCTCGACTTAATGAAATCGAGCGAATTACTTCGCTCGATGACCAAAATCGCTCCAGTTTTAGAATTTGCCATTTTCTCGCAGGCTTTAAGGATGGCATCGACGTCGGTATCGGTAGCGC
>JBARCC010000282.1:0-2108 GCA_049793635.1 Maribacter sp.
CATTATTTTCACTTACTTCGTGAACCAATAATCTATTTTTTGATGACCTTTCTCCCTTAGACTTGGTGGAAATTTCTACCGCGGGCCTTATATTCTCAAGCATTTTAGTGATATGACCCAGTTCGGCACCATCAATGGCAGCGTGGATAGCACCACAATTCTCATGGCCGAGCACCAAAATTAACTTTGCTCCCGCAACCTTGGTGGCAAATTCCATACTCCCCAAAATATCGTTGTTCACAAAATTACCCGCGACACGCGCCACAAAAATATCTCCGATTCCTTTATCGAAAACATCCTCTACGGGAACTCTGCTATCGACACAAGAAAGCACGATCGCTTTTGGATATTGCGCTACGGCACTTTCCCTAATTTGGATGGAATGGTCTCTGGCGGTCAGGTCACTGCTTACAAATCGCTCATTTCCGGCTGCAAGACTGTTTAAAACCGCTAAAGGTGTTAAGGCCATTTGCTCCTCCAAGCTTAAAACGTTCTCTACAAGAATACGGCTACGTTCAATTTCCACGGTTTCTTGAGATGCATCTTGTGCATTCGCGGTTTGCCCTGTGGCCATTCCTGCTAAACATAGCACAAATGATATTCCGATGGTTTTTACAATGGTTTTCATAATAATCATATTTAAAATTTCAGCGAATGTAAGTACTAAACTCAATTGCAATACCCTTACATTCATAAATAATAGTTAAACTTTCATAAATCAATAGTATTACTATTATTTTTGTGGTGTTATAATTTTAAAATTATCCCGATGAAGTACGAACGACTCATATTATTCCCTTACAACGATTTGATCGTCACTACCGACCCGCCAAAACCGGACCCTTATCAAAAGGAGCTTTTGCTTGGAGCGACTTATGTCATCGGACAAGCCAGTTCTGCTTATTATCGCTACGTTTCACCCGTAATGTTTCCCAGAAACATGAGCCCTCAGGCGCTGCAAAATTTTATGCCTATTGAAGGTGCGCTAACTATCGTGACCAGTATTTTGCAAATGAGAAATGGAGAGAACATCGCCGTATTGAGACCTTTGAACGACCGCCCTTTCCTAAAAAAATTCCATAAACTTTTCGTGCTAGCGGATAAAGCCCTGAGCACCCATGAACTTCTTCCTTCTCCGTAGTGATACTGGACCCAATTCGACCCATAGTACTGCATATGATGAAAATCCATTAAAAAAGGTTATCGCTAGGCTAACGATATGCAAATGAAAAACACATACAGCCTAAAGAACCGCATTTCCCGAAGTTTTAAGAACATTTTATTGAAAAAATGGAATTCGTTCAGAAGATTTTGACATGCATTTTGTCCTATTAAGTACGCGATCCTATTATTCCTGACAAAAGTTCATTGACGTTGGAACACGTTTTTGAAATACGGCTATCAGATAGTAGGTAGTGTAGGTTGAAGAGGGGAGTTAAAAAGGAAAGGGTACTGGTTTTCCATTAGAAATGACTACCTAATTAGCATCATATTTAAACTTTTTTTAAGCCAAGTTTCAAACGCATTCGAGAACAACTTATATTCACGGTGAAAAACAATTTTTCCTAAAAACAACCCTTATGAAAAACATTCTTTTTGCAAGTCTTTGCATCGTATTCGGTATTGGTGGTCTTACGGCACAGCAGTACAAAGTCATTACCAGCGTAGAATCTATAGTTCCCAGTGGCTTAGGTCGTTCGAGGATTATTGATGCCAACGCAGATAGGGATTACAAGGAATTTTCTTCGGTACAGACCGAGGACGACAATACCCGGAACAAGGCCGACAGAGGCGATATAAGGGTGAAGGATTTTGAGGAGACCAAATTATTGAACTTTTATAATATCGCTGGTATCCGTTTTCAGAATATTGCCGCCAATGATGCCTTGATTTCTTCAAAATTAAGTACCATGGCCGCCGATGGATGGGAACTTGTTTTTGTAACCAGTGGTGTTGAAGCGGATGCCGGGCAATCGGACGGACAAGGTATTTTTGTGACCCGCTATATTTTCAAAAAATAGGAGTATCCATGAACACGCAAAAAATCCTAAAAGCATAAATCGAGTCAAAGATTCCTACCCGAGTGGTTTCTACTTCGGGAATCTGAA
>JBARCC010000283.1:0-3522 GCA_049793635.1 Maribacter sp.
CTGACTTGCCCCCAAGGCACAGTTAAAGCCTACGGATAAAATAGGAATATGTGATATGGAAATTAAAAAGGCCTCCGCAGTTTGGCCAGACAGGGTTCTGCCCGAAGCATCTGTAATGGTACCGCTCACCATTATGGGCACATCACTACCTCGTTCTTCCTTTACTTCCTCAATAGCGAACAAGGCCGCTTTGGCGTTCAAGGTATCGAAAATGGTTTCGACCAAGAGTAAGTCGGCACCACCATCCAACAAAGCCTCAACCTGTTGTTTATAAGCAATGCGTAGCTCGTCAAAAGAGATTGCCCGAAAACCAGGGTCGTTCACATCGGGCGACATGCTTGCGGTTTTGTTCGTGGGGCCGATGCTCCCGGCTACAAAAAGCGGTTTGTTTGGTTCTTTGGCGGTAAATTCATCCGCTACCTTTTTGGCAATGCGGGCCGACTCATAATTAAGCTCATATACCAAATCTTCCATGTGATAATCGGCCATGGCGATGGTGGTACCAGAAAAGGTATTGGTTTCTACGATATCCGCACCTGCCGCATAATACTTGCGATGTACTGCTGCAATAGCTTCAGGCTGGGTCAAGGATAATAAATCATTATTACCTTGCAACGGATGCTCCCAATCCTTAAAGCGTTCACCCCTAAAATCTTCTTCGGTAAATTTATAGCGCTGTAACATGGTACCCATGGCACCGTCCAACACTAAAATTCGTTCTTCTAAAATTTCTTTTATATTCTTCATTTCGCCTAAAAAAGGTTTGTCGTTCAATTGCGATTAACAATACACTATCAAGTAAGATAAGGAAGGAAAAGTGTTCTTTCTTTAGTTATCTGTCCCAAAGAAGGGATAGAATGTAGCACCTTCTTATCCAAAGCGGAAAGGGTTGCCAAGGTTTCATTGGGTCTAATCCCTCCACCTTTCTTGATAACGATTCAATCTATTTAGGAACGGATTACAAAGTAACGGCACAGGCTGCTCTAATCCAAACGATACTGTGCTTTTTTGGCCAAATCAGTATTCGTTTTCCTCCATAAAAAAACCTCTGAAATCATACAGAATCCAGAGGCTTCGCATTTTATACTTTTGATATTAGGAAATACTCTGTACCACTTCCTTTTTGGCCTCCTTTTTTGAACCGTCAAATCCTTCAACCCCACCTACCGTGGTATATTTCATAACGTAACGTTTACCCGGATTGATTTGTTGATAAGCAAACTGACACATGACCGCCGCTTCATGGAAACCCGATAAAATCAGTTTCAGTTTGCCTTCATAGGTATTTACATCACCTATAGCATACACCCCGGGAATATTGGTTTGATAATCCTTTGCATTATTGACCTTAATCGCATTTTTCTCTATTTCCAATCCCCAATCCCCTATGGGGCCTAATTTTGGAGAAAGACCGAACAAGGGAATGAAATGGTCCACTTCTAAATACGTATCCTCTTTTTCTTTAACCGTATGTTTGATAACCACCGCTTCTAAATGTTCTTTTCCGTACAACTCTTTAACCTCAGCTTTGGTCACCAATTTGATTTTGCCCAATTTGGCCAGTTCTGCCGCTTTTTCAACGGAATCCAAAGCGCCTCTAAACTCATCCCTTCTATGGACTAAGGTAACTTCAGATGCCACATCGGTTAAGAAAATAGCCCAATCCAAAGCAGAATCGCCTCCCCCCGCAATGACCACTTTTTTGTCGCGGTAGACTTCTGGATCCTTAATCATGTACGAAACCCCAATATCCTCAAAATTTACAATATTGGAAATAGGTGGCTTTCTTGGTTCAAAAGAACCCAAGCCTCCGGCGATAACCACAACCGGCGCATTGTGCTGGGTGCCCTTATTCGTTGTTACCACAAAAGAACCATCCTCTAATTTATCCAGAGTCTCCGCTCGTTCCCCAAGGGTAAAACCCGGTTCAAAGGGTTTTATCTGTTCCATCAAATTATCCACCAATGTACCTGCCAATATCTCCGGATAGGCCGGAATATCGTAGATGGGCTTCTTGGGGTATATTTCTGAACATTGACCGCCAGGTTGCGCCAAGGCATCAATGATGTGTGTTTTTAATTTTAGTAGTCCTGCCTCAAATACCGTAAATAAACCGGTAGGCCCTGCTCCTATAATGAGCATATCTGTTTTAATCATATTTTCAATTTAATATTGAGTAATTAGGACAAAGTACTGCGCTATTTCTACACTTATTTACTTCTCCACTACTTTTAATTTAATCATTCATTTTATACGCTATACTTCATCTGCACTTATGAAAGCTTGAGCTCCGCTCCATCGGGCCCTATTATACTTATTTTTGGTGTTTAACAATAACGCTCTATGCTTTACCACTTCTCCAATAATAATAATCGCCGGATTTGCAAGCTGTTCTTTTTCTACGATATCAAGAATCGTTTCGATAGTTCCTACTCCTATTTTTTCATTGCTTCGTGTTCCATTTTGGATAATGGCAATAGGAGTTTCCGACTTACTCTCAGATTTGAATAGTCCCACAATTTCCGGAAGTTTGGACATTCCCATTAGAATGACCACGGTCGCACTACTTTTGGCCGCCAAGGCAACATCTGTAGAAAGCTTATGCTCCTTAGTTGTACCAGTAATGACCCAAAAACTTTCTGCTGCTCCCCTTTTGGTCACGGGAATATTCTGATAGGCTGGAACACTTAGGGAAGATGATAGTCCTGGCACCATGGCTACTTCAATACCATGGGATGCCGCGTATTCCATTTCTTCCGCACCACGGCCAAAAACAAAGGGATCCCCTCCTTTTAAACGCACTACATGTCCGGCAGATTTCGCCCGGCTCACAATAAGTTCATTGATTTGCTCTTGCCGGTAAGCGTAACATCCCTTGCGTTTTCCTACAAAAATCAATTCCGCATTTTTGGCGTATTCCAGTAGGTCTTCATTAACCAAGGCATCGTACAATACCACATCGGCATTTTCCAAAGCCTTAATTGCTTTTAGGGTAATCAAATCGATATCTCCGGGCCCTGCTCCCACCACGGTTAGTAGCCCGTTCCCCCTTGAAAGGGATATCCTTTGTAAATTTTTATCGGGATGTACCATTATACTTCCGCCAATTCTTGTTGCCTAAATCTTTCTACCGCTTCCAAAAACACTAGTGCATCTTTGATGTAGGACGCAGCAAATTCTTTAGTAGGCTCATTTTTGCTCAATTGAAGTACCAGGTTTTCAAAACCTCCGGCCACTGCAATCCTACCGTCGGACACAAACTTTTCATCAAAATCCTTAATAATACTATGGTGGGTATTCACCTTCGTATTTTCTGAAGTCAATAAGGCTTTTGCTGAATTTACCATGGAAGAATACGCGTGGTAAATACTGGTAGCCCATTTTTCATTCTCGAACATTTCTTGCGCGTTCTGTATTTTTTCCTCGCTTTCAAATAATAAGGTAGCGATCAAATCAATAACGACGCCGGCACATTCGCCTACCCCAATTGCTTTTTCATAGCGTTCTTCATTTCCCCAATCG
>JBARCC010000284.1:0-6560 GCA_049793635.1 Maribacter sp.
AGCGTTGCACATCAACGGAAATCGTGTCTTTTCACTACATTTATATGTAGCCCAGCTCCTATTCTTTTTATATTTTTATTTCGTAACACCCATTTTAAATTAGAATGGCAATTCTCCCATGCCTTTCCAAGTCCCGATTGATCTATAGGGCTGAAACCTAGAGAATAGTTCTTCACTGTACCAATTTAAGCGCTTGGTTTTTTCAATGGCTTTCGCATGCTCTTTACTGCCGTAGGCATATTGCATGAGTGATTCCTTATCCTTCCAAATGCTAAATGTGGCCATTTGCAAAAATGGGACTTCGCCGATTCCTTTGGTATAGATTAACCCCTTATTTTCCGCCAACGGTTTTTGGGAAGTTGGAACATATTTCCAAAATGTATACAAAAGTCTCCACTTTATCGTTGCCCTGGTGATCACTGCGATATAGGGGTTTTCGATATCAAGCGATTCGCTTTGAACGAACGGGTTTTTACCTGACCATACCCCTTTCGCCCTTATATTCTTCATAAATAGTGTCAAACGTTCGGTAGATTTTCGTAAGTACTTTTTCATCAATTCCGATTCATCGAAAAATACGAGGGCATCCTCCTCACGTTCCCAAATCTGCAATAAGGCATAGGTGGTCCAATCTGCAAACGGATTGAAGCCATCCTTACCGCTACCCATTAATTTATAGTGCTCAAGACCCTGTATCTTAGATAGGGGTGCATGTGCAAATTGCATCATCGAAAACGCCCACATTTTATCGAGGGCGCCCTGGTACCTAAAAAATGTTATTGTCGTAATTTGAGACATAGCTTATTCCGCGATCAACTGATTCAGAAGCGCATCCACCTTTTCGTTATCCCAATCTGCGATAGCGTTCTGGTGTATTACTATGAATCCGTTTTTATCCAAAACATAGGAACCCGGTGATTTCAACAAGGTGAGCGGACTCGGGTCACCGACGATTTGATAGGTGACCGGAAAGGTGTAGCCTTGCTCCTCCATGAAAAGCTCGACAGGAGCGCGCTCCTCATCCGTTATGATGTAAAACCGAACCTTGTCGCCGTACCGATCATAAAGATCCTGGATGTCCTTCAATTGGGCCTGGGAAGGCATGTGCCATGACGTCCAGAAGGTTATAAATATTACGTCTCCCTTTGCCTCCTCAAAGTTGAACATCTTCCAATCATCATCTTTGAGTCGCCAATTGTAATCTGTAATCTGTCCTCTTTTATCAGGTTTGATAATCGTTGGGGGGGTCGAAAAACATCGGTTGAGCATTATTTTACTGTAATCCCCAAGCGGAGTCACAAAGAATGAAAGCACAAAGGCAATAATTAGTAACGTATAGACCGTTTGTCTTTTCATTGAAATTTAGATAGGATTCAAAACTAAAAAACTCCTGAACATAATCAGGAGTTTTCCTTATTTATTTTAGAACAAAGGCTTATGCAGCATTTTCTCTTTTAATGACATTCAGTGCAGAACCCTCTCTATACCACCCAATTTGGGCCGCATTATAGGTATGGTTCGCTTTAATGGTTTTCTTTGACCCATCTTTATGGGTGATTTCTATGGTCAACGGAACATCGGGAGAGAAATTCTCGATATCCACAAAGCTAAACGTATCGTCCTCTTGGATCAGGTCATAATCGCTTTCGTTGGCAAAGGTCAAGGCCAACATGCCCTGCTTTTTAAGGTTTGTCTCATGTATACGTGCAAACGATTTTACCAATACTGCAGCTACCCCTAAATGCCGAGGCTCCATGGCAGCATGTTCCCTAGAGGAACCTTCACCATAGTTATGGTCTCCCACCACGATCGACATGATTCCTTCTGCTTTGTATTTTCGTTGCGTATCGGGAACACCGTCATATTCACCTGTCAATTGATTCTTTACAAAATTGGTCTTTTTATTGTACGCGTTTACCGCACCGATCAAGCAATTATTAGAAATATTATCCAAATGCCCCCTAAAACGCAACCATGGGCCAGCCATTGAAATGTGGTCGGTGGTACATTTACCATACGCCTTGATCAATAATTTTACATTTTTTAAATCCTTGTCCTCAATGGGCTCAAAAGGTTCCAACAACTGTAAGCGTTCAGAATCTTCGGCAACTTTTACAACTACCGAGGAACCGTTCTCATTCGGAGCTAGATAGCCCGCATCTTCCACCGCAAATCCTTTTGGTGGTAACTCCCATCCTGTTGGCTCATCAAATTTTACCTCTTGGCCCTCCTCATTGATCAGCGTATCGGTCATCGGATTAAAGTCCAATCTACCAGCGATCGCGATTGCGGCCGTTATTTCAGGAGAAGCCACGAAGGCGTGCGTATTTGGATTGCCATCGGCACGTTTCGCGAAATTTCTATTAAAAGAATGCACTATGCTATTCTTGGGAGCGTTCTTAGGATCGCTATATCGCGCCCATTGCCCGATACATGGCCCGCAGGCGTTCGTGAATATTTTAGCATCAAGTTTCTCGAATATCCCAAGGATGCCATCACGTTCTGCCGTATAGCGCACTTGCTCAGAACCTGGATTGATGCCCAGTTCCGATTTCATTTTCAACCCCTTGTCCAACGCCTGCTGGGCGATAGATGAAGCTCTTGACAAGTCTTCATAAGAAGAGTTCGTACACGAACCGATCAATCCCCATTCTACTTGTATGGGCCAATCATTACTGGTCGCTTTCTCTGTCATGTCTTTCCCTACTTTGGTAGACAAATCGGGTGTAAACGGTCCGTTTAATAAAGGTCCCAATTTAGAGAGGTCGATATCGATAACCTCATCAAAATACTGTTCCGGCTTTTCGTACACCTCTTTGTCCGCAGTCAAATATTCCCGTACCGTATTGGCGGCATCGGCCACATCGGCCCTATCGGTAGCCCTTAAGTAACGTTCCATCGAATCATCGTAGCCAAAGGTAGAGGTCGTTGCCCCTATTTCTGCACCCATGTTACAAATGGTTCCTTTTCCAGTACAGGAAAGTGAGAGTGCACCGGGCCCAAAATATTCAACAATGGCGCCTGTTCCCCCTTTTACGGTTAAAATTTCCGCAACTTTTAAAATAATATCCTTTGGGGCCGTCCAACCCGATATGGTTCCGGTCAAGCGCACTCCGATAAGTTTTGGAAATTTAAGTTCCCAAGCCATACCCGCCATAACATCTACCGCATCAGCACCGCCAACACCGATTGCCACCATTCCAAGACCACCGGCATTTACCGTATGTGAATCCGTACCGATCATCATTCCTCCAGGAAAGGCATAGTTCTCCAACACCACTTGGTGTATTATCCCCGCACCTGGTTTCCAAAAACCGATTCCATATTTATTGGATACCGATTCCAAAAAATCGAATACCTCGGCACTTGTGGAATTCGCCGATTTCAAATCTGCGGCAGCACCACTTTTGGCCTGAATTAAATGGTCGCAATGTACCGTGGTCGGCACTGCCACCTGAGGCTTTCCTGCCTGCATAAATTGTAACAGCGCCATCTGTGCGGTGGCATCTTGGCAGGCTATACGGTCTGGGGCGAAATCAACATAATCCTTTCCTCGCGTAAATGCTTTTGTAGGCATCCCCTCCCATAAATGTGAATATAAAATTTTCTCCGAAAGGGTCAACGGTTTACCGACAATGCTCCTCGCCTTGTCCACACGTTCCGCCATATTGGCGTAAACGCCTTTTATCATGTCAATATCAAATGCCATTCTTATTCTATTTTTAGTTAACGCAATTCGGTAAATTTAAGAAAATCTACAACGCAATTAAAATTAAATCCTGTGGATTCATCGCTTTTGCCATCGTACACCGTATGAAGTCATTCAAAAAGTTTGAATTACTTCTATGCTGCAAAAGTTCAACCATCACATTAAAAGTGTACTACTACCGTAATGTACAAAATCGAAGTTGTGAAACGGACTAAAGCAACTTGTCGATAATAGCATCTTCTGAAATACCCTCGGCTTCTGCTTTGTAATTCTTTATGATTCTATGACGAAGTATTCCTTTGACGACCACATGAATGTCCTCAATATCTGGAGAGAATTTACCGTTTACGGCCGCATTCGCCTTTGCTCCAAGGATAAGATTTTGCGATGCCCTTGGGCCCGCACCCCAGTCTAAATATTGCTTTACGAATTCGGATGCCCCAGCGAGATTTGGCCGTGTGCTATTGACCAATTTTACCGCATATTCCACTACGTTGTCCGGAACGGGAATACGTCGCACCAACTCTTGTACGGCAACGATTTCATCGGCATTGTAAAGTGCATTCACAACCTGTTTGCGGTCAGCGGTGGTATTCTTTACCACCTGAATTTCTTCGGCGATAGAGGGATATTTCAGCTCTATGGCGAACATGAAACGATCCAGTTGGGCTTCGGGTAAGGGATAGGTACCCTCCTGCTCGATCGGGTTCTGTGTAGCCAGCACAAAATAAGGAGCTGCTAGTTTATGCTGAACTCCAGCAATCGTGACTGCCCGTTCTTGCATGGCTTCTAAAAGCGCAGCCTGCGTCTTCGGCGGAGTTCTATTGATTTCATCGGCCAAAATGATATTCGAAAAAATAGGGCCTTTTAAAAATTTGAAATTCCTGTTCTGATCCAAAATTTCACTACCGAGAATATCACTCGGCATTAAATCTGGAGTGAACTGTATACGTTTGAAGTCGAGCCCTAACGTTTGGGCAATGGTATTGACCATTAGGGTTTTGGCAAGACCTGGAACCCCTATCAAAAGCGAGTGACCCCCGGTGTATATGGAAAGTAATATTTGGTCAACAACGGTATCTTGACCTACAATGATCTTTGCTATTTCTCTTTTGAGCGCGGCATGTTTTTCAACAAGACGTTCTACGGCGGCAACATCTGACATATTATTACTCCTTTATCCAGTTGTTGGCGAAATTACAATCTAGATTGTCCTCGTTTACACTAATATAGGTATCCTTAATATGTTCGTCCATCCATTTCTTGATCGTGTTGTACTGTTTTTCGGTAAGTGCGAGCTCCTGAATTTTGGTGTAATCTTTGGAGAAATCGGCGACATGCTCATCGTACCTATTGGTGATTTTTAAAATTTTATATTTTGGTGGACCACCGCGCTGATCTTGTTCCAGTACTGGATATGTGATTTCATTATCCTTCAAATTCTGGACTTGGTTGTACAACGTAGGATCCATTTTTGTCAATTCGAACTTAGAATCGAAATTGATCGGGTTCCGTAAAAGTCCGCCATCAAATTTGGTTTCCTTTTCATCCGAAAAATTTAAGGCCGCTTCCGCAAACGTGAATTCCCCATTGATGATTTTCTTACGGATGGTGTCCAATTCTATCTTGGCCTCATCCAACACATTTTGGGAAATTTCCGGTTGCACCAAGATATGACGTAAATCCAGTTCCTGTCCTCTGATCTTTTCTATAAATATGATATGATATCCGAAAGGGGTTTCGAAGGGTTCGGACACCTCACCCTCCTTCAAACTAAATGCTACATCCTTGAACGTTTTATCGAAACCCGTTTCTTTGGTAATGCTATAGAACCCTCCTTTTGATTTCGATCCTGGATCTTGGGAATATAAAATGGCCTTCACACTAAAACTGGCATCATTATCCTCTACATCGGCCTTTATCTGGTTAAGCTTATCGATGACCTTTTGCTCCTCCTCTTCCGAAGGCTTGGGTTCTTTTGTAATTTGCGCAATTTCTAGCTCGGCGCCAAAAACAGGGCGCTCGTCCTCAGGAATCTTATTAAAAAATTGACGTACCTCTTCGGGTGTAATTTCAATATCCTTGACGATTGCCTGTTGCATGCGCTCAGATAGCATACGTAACTTATTGATCTTATACAATTCTTCCCTAAAGGAGCTTTCATCTTGCTTTTTATAGTATTTCAAGACCTTGTCCATAGAGCCGATTTGCTGCACCAACGATTGCAATTGACGGTCGCCCGTAGCGTTCACCTCGTCATCGGAGACCAGTATACTATCCTGCACCGCCTGATGGGCGTACAAACGATCTTCCATCAACTTACCCAAAAGGCCACAATGGGTGATGTCTTCGGTAGATGCGCCTTGACTTTTCAAATCGATCAGCGTTTTGGCGATGTCCGAATCCAAAATCACATAATCCCCTACAACGGCAGCGATTCCATCTAATTTAATGCGCTTAAAATTATTGATGGAGTCCTTTGTCGGTGTTAACGCCTCGGCAATCGATTCCATTGGCTCTACTTGATTGTCACCAACATTGGGAATACTATCCTGGGCATTCCCTACAAGGGAGTAGCACACTATAGCCCCCACGTAGATACTAGTTCTTATTTTCGAAAACTTCAAATTCTTTATCCTTGATTGCTTCATCTAATACTTCGGTTTCTAGTTTGCGCAAGTAGTCCATTTTTCTGCGACTTAGTAAAACTTGTTCAATGGTTGCCCTTATAAACGATAAAGGTGCTATTTCATTGATATCTTTAGTTTCCTCTATTTTTCCCAAATATACCCCGATTGAATCCTCCAATTCAAAAAATTGTGAATTTTTTAAGTACTTATCGGCGTTATCG
>JBARCC010000285.1:0-3555 GCA_049793635.1 Maribacter sp.
ACATACGAATGAAGATTTTCCGTGTAGCTCGTATTGTAGATCATCGCTACTTCCACTGGAATATCGTTCTTTTCCCCTTCCATGGCGATAACGTTCTGAATCAACGATTCTCGATTGCCATCCAAGAATTTTACAAATTCCTTAAGCCCCTCATCGGAATAAAAGGTTTCGTTGACAAATTCACCCTTATCGTCTTTCTGGCGTTTATCGGTAATGCTAATGGTAACTCCCTTGTTCAAAAATGAAAGCTCGCGCATTCTGTTCGACAAGGTCTCATAGCTATATTCTATCGTTTGGGCAAAAATGGATTCGTCTGGATGAAAGGTCACCATGGTACCCCTTTCCGTAGTTTCCCCGATACGCTTAACCGGATACAATGCTTTACCGAATTCGTATTCCTGTTGCCAAATAACCCCTTCCCTGTATACGGTTGCCGTCAAATGATCGGAAAGGGCATTTACTACGGACACCCCGACCCCGTGAAGACCCCCGGATACTTTATAGGAATCCTTATCGAACTTACCCCCAGCCCCAATCTTGGTCATGACCACCTCCAAAGCGGACACCCCTTCTTTTTTATGAAGGTCTACGGGAATACCTCTACCGTTATCTTTGGTCGTGATCGAATTGTCTTCGTTGATCACAACGCTGATCGTGTCGCAATGGCCTCCCATGGCTTCGTCAATGGAATTATCGACCACCTCGTACACCAGATGATGTAGTCCGCGCACCCCAACATCCCCTATATACATAGAGGGTCGCATGCGCACATGTTCCATCCCTTCCAATGCCTGAATGCTGTCTGCAGAATAGGCTTTTTTATTTTCCCCGGTAAGGTGTTCGCCAAATCCTTTTTTAGGTTCCTTTTCTTTATTTGATTCTTCTTCGTTATTTGCTTCTGAACTCATACAATTAGGGTTGTTTTTACTTCGAATTTTGCAATCTTACAAATATACGCAATACCCCGTCGACTATAGTGTTTCTCCCCATTAGCCCCTATTAAGTTATCAACAATTATTGTGGAAAATAGGGGTTTGGACAAGGTATTTCCGAGGGATGTCAAATATAGGCCCGGTAATTACACGACTACATATTAGATTCGGGCGCTTTCGTTTACCATGGGTATGGATTATATCATACATCAATACCCACACTTGCCGTTCTGAACTGTATCACAAAGAATACTGATCCTATACCTATCTCCATGGGATTTTTAAGATTTCCTTTACATATCGATGTTAACTTTAAAGCATAACTTAAAAAATAAAATATCATGAACGAAGATCAATTTAAAGGAAAGTGGAATATAGCAAAAGGTAAACTGAAGCAAAAATATGCCGATTTGACCGATGATGATTTAACGTATTCCGAAGGGAAGTCGGACGAGCTATTGGGAAGAATTCAGGAAAAGACGGGTGAGTCAAAAGAAAAATTGAAGAAAATGATCAACGATTTTTAGACGTACGCATCGCAAATAAAAACCCGTCCCTTTTCGAAAGGGGACGGGTTTTTTATGTGAACTTAGGAGGTTATTGCTTTACGTACGCATCAGAATGTACGTTCGCAACCGCCCTACCCGAAGGATCGTTCATATTCTTGAACGCTGCATCCCATTCCAACGCAATTTGGGTGCTACAGGCGACCGAAGCTTCCTGCGGTACACATAGCGCTGCAGCATCGGAGGGATAATGACCCTCAAATATGGAACGATAGTAAAATTCCTCTTTCGACGTCGGTGTCTGTAACGGGAACCTGAATTTTGCGTTCGCCAATTGTTCATCGCTTACCTCGACGTTCACCACTTCTTTCAAGGTATCGATCCAGCTGTAGCCTACCCCATCGGAGAACTGCTCTTTCTGTCTCCAGGCCACACTCTCGGGCAACATGTCTTCGAACGCTTTACGAACCACCCATTTTTCCATACGTTCCCCATTGATCATTTTATCTTGCGGATTAATGCGCATGGCCACATCCATAAACTCCTTATCCAGGAAAGGTACCCTGCCCTCTATGCCCCAAGAAGCGAGCGATTTGTTCGCTCTCAGACAATCGTACATGTGCAATTTGCTCAATTTACGAACGGTTTCTTCATGAAATTCCTTAGCATTCGGGGCCTTATGGAAATACAGATACCCTCCGAAAAGTTCATCGGCACCTTCCCCCGACAATACCATTTTTATCCCCATCGATTTAATGACCCTTGCCATCAAGTACATGGGCGTAGAAGCACGAATGGTGGTTATATCATAGGTTTCCAAGTTGTAGACCACATCTTTAATGGCATCGAGCCCCTCTTGGATCGTAAACTTGATTTCATGGTGAATCGTACCGATATGCTTTGCTACCTTCTGTGCCGCTGCCAAGTCTGGCGAACCCTCAAGACCGACAGAAAACGAATGTAGTTGAGGCCACCATGCATCGGTCGTATCTCCACTTTCTATACGTTTCTGGGCATATTTTTTGGCAATGGCAGAGGTTACGGACGAATCCAAGCCACCGGATAGCAATACACCATAGGGCACATCGGACATTAATTGCCGATGTACGGCCGCTTCCAAGGCTTCCTTGATTTCTTTAATACTGGTTGCATTATCCTTTACCGCATCGTATTCCATCCAATCGCGTGAATACCATTTTTTCAACTCTCCGTCAGCACTATGCAAATAGTGCCCGGGAGGAAAAAGCTTTATCTTGGTACAGGTACCTTCCAGCGCTTTAAGTTCGGACGCGACGTAAAACGTTCCGTTTTTGTCCCATCCCATGTATAAGGGAATGATTCCCATGTGGTCACGGGCCACAAAATATTCATCTTTCTCCGCGTCATAAATCGTGAAACCAAAAATACCGTTCATCTCATCCAAAAAATGGACGCCTTTTTTCTGATATAAGGCTAAAATGACCTCACAATCCGATTCCGTTTGAAAATCATAGGTACCTTCAAACTGCTTTCTCAATTCCCTATGGTTATAAATTTCACCATTGGCGGCCAGTATCAGTTTCCCATTTGGGCTCAATAACGGTTGCTTTCCAGAAGCTGGATCTACGATAGCCAAACGCTCATGGGCCAAAATAGCCTTGTCATCGGCATAGATTCCGCTCCAATCCGGACCCCGATGTCTAATTTTTTTTGACATTTCCAAGAGTTGGGGCCGAAGGGCTTCCGTAGGTTCCTTTACATCAAATGCACATACTATTCCACACATAATCTTAATTATTATATCAATTCGAATGCAAATATCAATTTATAGTTTCAAATAATAAACACATAGTTTAAATATGATTACATATTCATGTAAATAACTCAATATATCGTTATAATTGATATTTAACCTAAATAAAACGACATTGCCTACTTTAAAAATGTAATGAGCCAAAATTTAACGCCAATTTACCAATCATACTGCTGAGATCTTTTTAGTTTTAGCGTAAATCTTAACAAAATACAATTATGAAAAAAATATTTACACTAAACATTATGCTGTTTGCCCTTCTTTTAACCACTGCAGTTACCGCACAGGATTTCTCAGGAATCGACAAAAGCCCAATGGATATGGC
>JBARCC010000286.1:0-1501 GCA_049793635.1 Maribacter sp.
CTATTAATTTATCACATTATGAACAAAACAGAATTGATCGATGCAATGGCAGCTGACGCTGGCATCACAAAAGCTGCGGCTAAATAGTCATTGGAATCTTTCTTGGGAAATGTTGAAAGCTCTCTTAAAAATGGAGACAGAGTTTCTTTAGTAGGTTTCGGTTCTTGGTCCGTATCCAAAAGAAATGCAAGAGAAGGTAGAAACCCATCCACTGGAAAGACTATTCAAATTGCAGCTAAAAATGTTGTTAAGTTTAAAGCAGGTGCTGATTTAGGCAAGGCTGTAAACTAGTTTTACGCACATAATTTTATGGAAAGCGCCTTTATCGGGCGCTTTTTTTATATCCTCTTTTTGCATTTAGAAGGATTTGTCTTACTTTAGAAATATAATCATAGATAACTGATGGTCACCTTAAAACCAACCAAGGGTAAATTATTGATTGCGGAGCCTTCTCTAACGGGCGATGTCTCTTTCAACAGATCTGTTGTTCTCTTGGCGGAACACAATACCGAAGGGTCTGTCGGTTTTATTTTAAACAAGCCACTAGAATATCAAATTAACGATTTGGTAACCGAAATAGTGATCCCCTTTGCGGTATACAACGGTGGGCCTGTAGAACAAGACAATCTGTACTTTATTCTTAAGGTACCACATCTCATTGATAACAGCGTTGAGATTTCTGACGGCATCGATTGGGGTGGGGATTTTGAAACGACCGTAGAACTGATCAATAAAGAAATTATATCAGAAGAGGATATTCGCTTCTTTTTAGGTTATTCAGGGTGGTCTTCCTTACAATTGGATGAGGAGCTCTCCTCAAAATCGTGGATCGTCATCGAAAATGAGCACGAAAGCCGTATCATTCAAAAATCGGCAAATGCTTTTTGGAAAGAAAATATGATCCAATTGGGTGGAGATTATCTATTGTGGTCCAATGCACCGGAAAATCCTAGTTTAAACTAAGGTGATCCTCGCCGCGGCGTTCAATTTACCGACCAAATTCCTGGCGGTAGTATCTGAAAAATTTTTCTTTCTATACTTAGATATCGGAATAATTCCCTGAATATTGTTGATGACAAAAAGCTCATCTGCCTTTTGAAGCTCAAAAGGAGAGATACTTTCTTCCACGAGTTCATAATCAACAACATTTTTAAGTATTTCTATCAATTTTTTTCTTAGGATGTGGTTGGTACATCCGTCCGAAAGCGGGGGGGTCTTGATAGATTTATTCTTTACCAAAAAAATGGTTCCGTGTATCGCCTCCACTACCATTTTACGTTCATTAAGCAAAAGACAATCTTGATAATCGTTTTCCTCAGCATAAATGCCCCCGAGAACGTTTAATATAGAATTAGTAGTACTTAAATTGGAAAGCATGGTGGTACTTTTATAAAAATCCTTATACAGTTCAATTTCGTAGGGCGCTTCTTCGATGGTAAAAAAATCGTGCCTTAACTCATCCACTAAAATCATATAGGAAGCATGTTGATCGGAGGGAACG
>JBARCC010000287.1:0-5307 GCA_049793635.1 Maribacter sp.
GACGCCACCGGCAAGGGAATAGTAGATTCCCATATCTTCTGGATCGACCACATCTTCCATTTTTACTTCTGCGGAGCTATTTTGCCCCCCCTCGTTCACCGATAAAGCGGCGATATGGCTATGCTCGTCGATGATACCGGCCGTCAAGTGCTTACCAGTACCATCGATTACGTTCGCCCCACTTGCATTCAGGTCTTTACCAATCTTGTCGATTTTACCATTTTTGACGAGTACATCCGTATTTTCTAGTGTACCCGCTTCTTCGCTGGTCCACACGGTCACGTTTTTAAAAAGAACATCTTGTCTTTTGGGTTTGTTCGCGAACCCGTAACCTACGTTGGGGTAGGTGATGGGCATTACCTTTGGGGCTTCATCGGTTTTGGAATCTTCCTCCTTCTTAGCTTCGAAGGCTTTTGTTTTGGTCGCGGTAAATTGTGATTCTGTACCGTTGGGTAACATTAAACGTCCAGAAATAATATCCGTTTTATCGGTCACCGCACCGGTCATTCGAAAGGTTTGTTCTTCTTCTTTGTCCGTCGAGAACGAAAAGGTTATCCAACCATTGTCATACGCCAATTTAGAAGTGAGTTTGGTCGTATCTTGCTTCACTTCGATTTTGGGTTTCGAGACTTCACCCGTGATGGAGAGGTTATACTTCTTACCTTGTACCGTAAGCTGATAGTCTCCCCGAATGTCTTTAGCGTCCATGTCGTTGACTACGTTTTTGGTGCCCTGGACCCAATTTTCGTATAACGTGGTGGAGGTATCGAACACATCGCCAGAGGTAATCAAGAAATTGGCAAAAGTTCCATTTTTTAAGGTCCCTATTTCACTTGATTTTCCCAAGATTTGCGCGGGTACCGTGGTCAATGCTTCTAGGGCCTTTGTTTTAGGGAGGCCGTATGCTATGGCTTTTATCAGTTTTTCCTTAAAGGTTGATGCTGATTTTAAATCGTGTAAGGTCAGCGAAAACACAATCCCGTTATCGGCCAATACTTTAGGATTCGTAGGTGCTTGGTTCCAAAAACGCATATCCTTTAAGGAAACATAGCCTACCGCATACGGGTCTGAAACATCATACGCGTCAGGAAAGTTTATCGGGATGATGAATGTCGCATTGGTCGCCTTTATTTCATTGATCCGTTCGAATTCGTTGCCTCCACCTAAGATGGTGTATTGAATTCCGTTTGTATCGCCAATTTTATCGGCACGTAAATCGTTTCCCTTATCCTTTGCCTCAAAAATTTGAACAAGTCCCTTATTGGAGTTCAGCGCCTCTAACGATAAGTCTGTAGTGTTGGAACCCCCTTTAGCATACCAATCGGCATCCGAATACATCTGCCTCAACAGGGCTAGGGACCCCATCAGTGAACTTGGATAGGATTGTTGCTTTACGATACTTTTATCCAAAGAAAAGTACTGTGCAGATCGGTCATCCAAGATACGATTGGCATCTGTACCTTGTCCGTTCAAGGCAATCAATACCCCTGTACCTCTCGCAATACCATCTTGGATATGTGAATTGACCACGCCAAAACCTGCTTCGCGCAAAAGCTTGGCTTCCTTATCATCGTACGAAAATTTTTCAATGGCCTTAGCCTCCGGCATTACATGATCGTTCCAATAATAACCCTCCCTAGAGGCCTCATACTGGGCAGACCTTCTACCGCCTGATTCTTTTTTAGGCTGCTCTACCCCAAATTTGGAGTAGACATCTATGAACGAGGGATAAATGGATTTTCCGGCTATATCAATAATAATGGTATTTTTTGGGAGGTTGACCGAGGTACCGGCATTGACCACTTTTCCATTTTGGATGAGCAAGGTACCCTTCTCGATGACCTGGGTCGGGGTCACATAAATTTTGGCGTTCGTGAAGGCGGTATAATTGGTATTATTCGCTTTGACTCCAGCGTTTTCTGGAAAATAATCTTGGGCAAACAGCGGATAGCTACACCAAAGAAGGCATAGTGAAAGGAGAAATTTGTTCATTTTTTTGGTTTGAATTCGTGTTTTAAAAATACAGGATTCAAAGGGATGAGCAGGTAATTTCACTTTTCTTTAACAGTTGAGAGGGTATTATTGTGAATAATCGGATATCCCAATCAAAAGCTGGGTATTCTATCGAAATCATTGATATTTCTTAAAGATTTTATAAGCGTCGGTTTTTTGTTTCTAGCCAGTTCGTGCGCTACTATTTGAAAGCATAAACGTTAGAAATGAGTATCGAAGATGAATCGGGAAATCGTCTTTTAGAAGCCTTCTATACCAGATTCGAAACTCTATTATAAAGGATGCTCTTTATGATAGGCGATTAAAAGCGAGACTACGGCATTGTAACTTTTAATGCCTTCACGCTGATTATTCGCTTTTAAAAATGAGTTGAATATCGATTTGAACACAGGCTCCATGGGGTTTTCATAGGCTGTCCAAAAAGCGTTCATTTCTTGAAAGTTCAGTTTTACACCTGGGTTTATGGCGTTCATCATGTGGTCAAAACTCGCTTTGTCACCCCGATAGACATCATTCAAACAATATCCCAAGGCATAGGCGTATGCTGCATATTGAAAGTACTTGTCCTTATTTTTTGCAGTAACGAGGTACCCGATGAAATTGGTCTCATTCTCTGCCGAATATCCTAATTGATGACCGATTTCATGTCCGGTCACCACGGGAAATCTAAAATCGGGTAGAATGCCGTTGACCTGTGCTTCATTGGTAAACGGATTTAGATATCCGGCATAACCCATGTAGGTGAGGCCAGCACTAAATAAGGAGGTTTTGATACTTGGCGTGTCGTATTCAAGAAAGGGATGCTCCGCTTTAAAGGCATCGTATCCTGCCAATGTAATTTGAAACATTTCTTTTTGCGAGTAGGGGATAACTACCGCTAAGCTGGTATCGTTGGTAATGTTCCAATGGGCCTCGTTGGTTCTGTCGATAAGTTTTTTTGTAAAATCTACCAGTTCTTGAAAATCCTTGGTTTCGGTCAGCTTCAATTTTGTAACAAGGGGCTCCCGATAATAATTTAAGCCCCACATGAGGTGAAAGGTAAAATACGCCACAGAAAGTACCATGAGCACATCACGACAAAACTTTAATTTATAGCTCAAAATTCTTTTTCTGTACCGAACCAGATACCAAAATCCTAATACGATTAAAAATAGATAAAGCAAGTCCCCAATTGAAAACGGTACCCATCCGAAAAGCCACCTAAAAATTTTTGATATCATGGGGTAGAACCCTGTACTGTAATAGGTTTCTATAAAGCTTGTAGTACTGCCTAGCCACTTTACCAGTATAATTTGAGGAATCAATGAAACGGCAATACTGGTTTTTAGCGATATCTTCATTGTGTCAAAAATAGTGAAATCCTTTTGCTATCTGTATTTTTGCCCCTGTTAACCATTATGAAAGCTATGAACATCGATCAACTGGAACCGAAATCGGTATGGAAAAATTTTTCGAAGCTAAACGCAGTACCGAGGCCTTCTAAAAAAGAGGAGCGCGTGATCGCGTTTATGATGGATTTCGGCAACCAATTGGGATTGGAAACCTTTTCGGACGCCATAGGAAACGTCATCATTAGAAAGCCCGGCACTAAGGGCATGGAGCGTAAAAAAATAGTCACCTTACAAAGCCATTTGGATATGGTGCATCAAAAAAATGCGGATACCCCCTTCAATTTTGAGGAGCAGGGTATCGAAATGTTCGTGGAAGATGATTGGGTAAAGGCCAAAGGAACGACGTTGGGTGCAGATAACGGGATGGGGGTAGCGACCATCATGGCCCTTCTTGAAAGTACGACGCTTGAACACCCGCCTATCGAGGCTTTATTTACGATTGACGAAGAGACCGGAATGACGGGAGCCTTTGGCTTGGAGGCCGGTATTTTAAAAGGAGCCGTTCTTTTGAATCTGGATACCGAGGAAGATGACGAAATCGATATTGGTTGTGCCGGGGGAATTGACGTGACCGCGCATCGAAACTACAGTCAAAAGCCCGGTGCCCACGGTGATACAGGTCTTCAAATCACGGTGAACGGTTTACGAGGAGGGCATAGTGGTATGGACATCCATAAAGGTTTTGGCAACGCCAATAAAATCATGAACCGCTTATTATATGTGGGCTTGCCGTATCATATGCGTATCCATCAATTAGAAGGGGGAAGTCTTCGAAATGCCATACCGCGTGAGAGTGTTTGCAAATTGAATATAGGAAAAAAGCACGAGGCCGATTTTACGGAAAAATTCAATGAACTGGCAGAGGCCATTCGTACCGAATTGAAATTTCAAGAACCAGACCTTAACCTAACCCTGACGAAAATCAAACCCTCAAAAACCGTAATCGGTTTAGGGGCACAGGCCAAACTCATCAAAACCCTTTACGCTGCCCACAACGGGGTGTATGCCATGAGTGCGGCGTTTCCCGATTTGGTGGAAACCTCGAACAATATTGCCACGGTGACCGTAAAGGAGGGTAAGATAAGCATCGGGTGTTTGACAAGGTCATCTGTAGAAACCGCAAAAATGGATTTGGTGAACGCCTTACGTTCCAATTTCGAACTGGGTGGTTTTGAAGTAGGGTTGAGCGGCAATTATCCCGGTTGGAATCCTGATCCCGACTCTGAAATCCTAAAGGTAGTCGTAGAACACTATAAGACGCTCTTTAACGAATCCCCGAGGGTTGTGGCCTGTCATGCCGGACTTGAATGCGGGATATTGGGTAAAAATTATCCGAATATGGATATGGTAAGTTTTGGACCTACGATTAAAGGAGCACACTCTCCCGACGAGCGTGTCAGCATTTCTTCCGTCCAGAAATTCTGGAAATTACTAATCGAAATTTTGAAGAATACCCCTTAAAAATAATGGCCAATCCTAACAGGATTGGCCATTATTTTTATGATTATTAATTGCCTATTCGAATTTCGGATTTTTAGTTCGAATTTGTCGCACTAGTAAAGCGCTCTGTGCAGGTTGGTTGTCCCTTAATTTAAAATTTTGTCGAATAGGCTTTTGTCGCCTTCCATCTTCTGTTCCCACTGCTATTTGCAACTGCGAACGCTTGTGGGTTTTACCTGAGTGAATAGGATTTGGAATTAAAAACTATGGTACGCTAGTCCATAATGGTTAAATCTGCTTCATGAATAGGCTCTACTGAGCAATACCGGTAATTTCCAGATCGAATACCAAATCTGCATTCGCGGGTATCGGACCTCCACCTTGGGCACCATAGCCTAAATGTGAGGGTATGAAAAGGCGTACTTTATCCCCTACTTTCATGGTCAATAAACCTTCCCTGAAC
>JBARCC010000288.1:0-4244 GCA_049793635.1 Maribacter sp.
GGTCTATGGCGCTGTGCTTGCGGGCAAGATTACCAATCGTGGTAAAAATGGTTGTTTTTACATCGGGAAGTTTAGAAGTGTCTGAAATTTTAAATGGATGCATTCGTAAAGCTAAGAATTTTAGAATAGCGCATAAAAAAAGCCCGACCAATTGGCCGAGCTTTTTTTGGACTAATTCAAATTATGCATGTTGCATTTCGTGTTTTCCTTCTTTTATCTCTTCGATTAACTTGGAGTTAAAAGCAGGTAAATCGTTTGGATTTCTACTGGTTACGAATCCTTGGTCTACAACTACCTCTTGGTCTACCCAATTGGCTCCTGCATTTACTAAATCATCCTTAATGGAGCTAAATGAAGTCATTTTTCTACCTTCTACCACTCCTGCACTAATTAAAGTCCATGATGCGTGGCAGATTGCGGCTACTGGTTTCTTCATTTTAAAGAAGTCACGTACAAACATTAAAGCGTCCTCGTTTCTTCTCAAAGTATCTGGGTTAATAACACCGCCTGGCAGTACCAAGGCATTATATTCATCCGCTTTTACATCTTTTAGATTTCGGTCTACTTTATACGTATTCGACCAATTTCCATTACTCCATGCTTTTATTTCTCCACTTTCGGGACTTATAATGTCCACTTTAAAGCCTTCTTTTTCCATGGCTTCTTTTGGAGATTTTAATTCACTTTCTTCAAATCCATTTGTAGCTAAAATTGCTATCCTCTTCATATATTGTGTTTTTAAGATTAATAATATCGTTATACTTTAATATAACACAATTAATAGGAAAACTCCGTTAAGGCCTTATTAAATAAGGCTTCACAAACGTTAAGGTATGTTAATCGGAGGGTTATTTTTAGAATTGGTGCTCTAAATGACGCGTAACGATGGCTAGACAGGAATTCAATTCTTTTTTAATTTCGCTTTCCCAAAATCGGAATACGGTGTATCCTTTTTCTTTTAAAGCTTGATTCACTTCTTTATCCCTTTGGATGTTTCGTTCGAACTTGGCTATCCAAAACTCGCGGTTGGTTTTTATTTTAGGTTTACGCTCTTTCCAATTTTTACCGTGCCAATATTCGCCATCAATAAAAATGACGGTTTTGTATTTGGGCAAGGCAATATCTGGTTTCCCGATTAACTTCTTATAATCCACACGGTATCTATAGCCTGCTGCATATAGGGCTTTTCTAAAGGCTAGTTCGGGCTTGGTATTTTTACCCCTAATTTTACTCATGATTTTAGAGCGCTGCGGGGTGGTATAAAAACCGGATTCTTCGTTGAAGCGTGGAACTTTTATCCGTTCTTCTGAATAGTCTTTGGACATGTTTTAAAAATAAAAAATCCCAAACCAAAAGGTGTGGGATTTGTATGATTTATTGACTCGATGCCGAATGGCATTAACTGCTTATGGCCAAGTCTCTTTATCTGTTCGAAATTAACCTTTTAAGCTGGCGCTCATATATTCGCGGTTCATGCGGGCGATATTCTCCAACGAAATACCTTTAGGGCATTCCACCTCACAGGCACCTGTGTTTGTACAATTTCCAAAACCTTCCAAGTCCATTTGGCGCACCATATTCTGTACACGCTCTGTTGCTTCAACCTGTCCTTGGGGCAAAAGCGCATATTGCGAAACTTTTGCAGAGGTGAACAGCATGGCGCTGGCATTTTTACAGGCCGCTACACAAGCACCGCATCCTATACAAGCCGCCGCGTAGAACGCGTCATCCGCATCGTGCTTGTCAATTGGAATAGAGTTGGCATCCTGGGTATTCCCTGAGGTGTTGATGGAGATGTATCCACCCGCTTGTTGAATTCTGTCAAATGAGGAGCGATCTACGATTAAATCCTTTATAACGGGAAATGCCTTTGCCCTAAAGGGCTCTATAACAATAGTGTCCCCATCATTGAATTTCCGCATATGCAGTTGACAGGTAGTTATCATTCTGTCAGGACCGTGGGGTTCCCCATTGATCTGTAAAGAACAGGACCCACAGATACCTTCACGACAATCGTGGTCAAACTCTATAGGGTCTTCACCTTTATTGTTCAAATCCTCGTTAAGCACATCCATCATTTCCAAAAAAGACATGTCTCCATCAATACCATCGATGGTATAATTAACCATGGCCCCTTTCGACTTGGCATCTCTTTGACGCCATATTTTTAAATTCAGCTTCATTCTGAAATTGTTATTAGTTATAGGTTAATAGCTAACTGTTTTTTGCTTTAATAAGATAGTTAATATAGCCGTTCAACAATTTGATACAATTTAAACTCATTACCCTTAATTCATCATGTTTTTCTAGTTCAATATACTCTTCGTCTAAAGCGGTCACTAATTGGTCAATAATTTCATAGGTCGAACCTCTAGAAATTCTACAGAACTGGGCATTTTCTTGGTAATGATACCTGCCGTACCCCTCCGCTATATTATGTGTGATAGATCTTGATGCCCTTCGCATTTGAGAAACCAATTCATATTTCTCGAAATCGGGAAACGTTTTAATCGTTGTACCGATCGCTCTACGGAGTATTGTTCCTTTTTTCCAACATTCCAGGTCTTCAAACGTTTTAATATTTCCGCTTAAACTATTCACAATTAACCCTTTAACTATTTATAAGAGCGTGTTTTCAGTTCGATGTTCTCATACTTGAGTTCTTCCTTGTGTAATACGGCATCCTTCGGCTCCCCTTTATACTCCCAAGCGGATACGAACTTAAAGTTTTCATCGTCCCGTAATGCTTCTCCTTCTGGAGTTTGATATTCTTCACGAAAGTGGCCACCACAAGACTCATCCCTGGTCAACGCATCTTTTGCGAATAATTCTCCTAACTCCAAGAAATCTGCTACCCTGCCGGCTTTTTCCAATTCCTGATTTTTACTATCCGCAGATCCTGGAACACGTACGTTCTCCCAAAAATCTTTACGCAGTTCGGAAATCTCATCAATCGCCTCCTGCAATTCAACGGCATTACGGGACATACCGCATTTGTTCCACATGATTTTTCCTAATCGCTTGTGGTAATAATCGACAGAATGAGTTCCCTTCCCATTCATTAATTTTTCCATGCGCTCGCGTACTTCTTTTTCGGCGGCATCAAATTCTGGGGTCTCGGTCGAAATCTTACCTGTTCTAATGTCTTTGGATAAATAGTCCCCAATCGTGTAGGGAAGTACAAAATAGCCATCGGCCAAGCCTTGCATCAATGCAGAGGCACCCAATCTATTTGCGCCATGATCGCTAAAATTGGCCTCACCTGCCGCATAACATCCTTCTACGGTGGTCTGTAAATTATAATCTACCCATAACCCGCCCATGGTATAATGTACCGCTGGGTAAATCATCATTGGGGTCTTATACGGATTTTCATCCACAATTTTTTCGTACATCTGAAAGAGGTTTCCGTATTTTTCCTCTACTACCTTCTCTCCCATCGCCCTCACTTCGGCATCGGATGCATTTGCATGACCACTGGTCAATGCTTTTTCATGACCGTAGCGCATAATCGCAGCATCAAAATCCAAATAAACGGCCTCACCGGTCTTATTTACACCAAAACCGGCATCACAACGTTCTTTTGCCGCTCTAGAAGCAACATCCCTCGGAACCAGGTTACCGAATGCGGGGTACCTTCTTTCCAAGTAATAATCCCTATCCTCTTCCTTGAGTTGGGTAGGCTTCAATTTACCATCGCGTATCGCTTGCGCATCTTCCTTTTTCGCAGGAACCCAGATACGACCATCGTTCCGTAAAGATTCTGACATTAAGGTCAATTTGGACTGATGGTCTCCAGAAACGGGTATACAAGTGGGGTGTATTTGCGTAAAACAGGGGTTCGCAAAGTAGGCACCACGTCTGTGGGCCCTCCATGCGGCCATTACATTACTCCCCATGGCATTGGTAGAAAGGAAGAATACGTTTCCATAACCACCACTTGCCAAAACGACGGCATGGGCAGAATGGCGTTCTATTTCTCCCGTAACGAGATTACGTGCAATAATACCACGCGCTTTACCGTCGACCTTTACCAAATCCATCATTTCATGACGGTTGAACGGTTGAATTTTACCTCTGTTGATTTGGCGGTTCATCGCTGAGTAGGCACCAAGTAACAACTGTTGTCCTGTCTGCCCTTTCGCATAGAATGTTCTAGATACCAATACGCCACCAAAAGAACGGTTATCTAAAAGACCCCCATATTCACGGGCAAAAGGCACACCCTGTGCAACACACTGGTC
>JBARCC010000289.1:0-8860 GCA_049793635.1 Maribacter sp.
ATAGTAGGTCGATACAATCTTTACCCGGTAAAATACCGATGTCGAGCAACCAACCGATATCCAGTGTTTCGGTGACCTCGTTGAAATTCGAAACGATCCACACATAATCTTGTTCGGTGCCACGGCGATAAACGAAAATATGGGGATTGGGGCCATCATAGATCTTCAGGTCATTTGCATCCTTAAAGACGGGAAGCGCTTTCCGCAGACGTATCATGTTCTTTAGTCCGTTATATATTTTGGCCGACGGATTTTTCTGTTCTTTCTTTAATCTTGAAACAACATCCCAGTCCTGCATGGGTCTATTTACCCAGCGGTTATCATTTTTATGGTCTTCGTTGTTTTCGTAGGAATAGTCATTAAGGGTACCGATTTCGTCCCCGGCATACATCATCGGAATACCACCGAACGTCAAAATGATTCCATGTAGGGTTAAAATTTTGGTTATGGCATAGGCAATACTCGAGCTGTTTTTTTGTGCTAAAGCGGTTTCTAGGCCTAAAAGCGATGCCGCACTTCCGGTAATGCGACCATCGCCATTTTTGGGATTGTACATAAACAGCAGGCCTTTGGCAGCGGACCATTCCAACCGTCCCGTGTAAAAACTGAGAATGAATTGCTTGTGCGCATAGGGGTCCCAATCCATTGCCCGCACGAAATCATCATCATATCCGAGCCCGATATCATCGTGGCACCTAATGTAATTGATCCAGGTAGCATCATTGGGTTTCCTGGGGATTCCGGAAAGGCTCTTTACCATGAGCGATGCTTTTTTGGTCGCTACGGAATTCCATAAAAGGGCCATTAAAGAGGCATTATAGGCTACTTCGCATTCATTCCCCTCCAGAAGGTCCTCTCCAAAATACTTTATAATGTTCCTTGGTGCCACGATGGCCTCTGCCAAAAGGATTACCCCAGGGGCGATGACCTGTAGGCACATTCGAAATAATGAAATAAGCACATGCGCCTCTGGAAGATTCTGGGAAACCGTTCCCAGTTTTTTCCAAAGAAAGGCTAGGGCATCGAAGCGGATTACATCTACACCCATATTCGCCAAGGCCAATAGATTCCCTAACATTTCTATAAAAACTTCAGGATTCTTATAGTTGAGGTCCCATTGGTAGGAGTTGAAACAGGTCATCACCCATTTTTCCATATCCTCGTCGTAGGTAAAATTCCCAGGTGCCGTTTGTGGAAAAATCTCGGGTAGGGTCGCTTCGTAGGCATCGGGTATCGTTCGGTCGGGATAGGTATAATAGTAATCTTGATATTTTTGATCGCCGGCTTTTGCCTTTTGTGCCCATTCAAATTCATCAGAAGTATGGTTTACCACAAAATCGAGCATCAGAAACATGTTTTTCTCCCGTGCTTCCTCCGTAAAGGATAGAAAATCTTCTCTTGTACCGTAGACCGGGTCAATTTGGTGATAGCTATTTACGGCATATCCTCCATCGTTTTCACCTGCCGGTCTTGTGGTGATGGGCATGAGGTGGAGAAAGTTGATTCCCAAATCTTCAAGGTAGGGCATCTTTTCTTTAAGCCCGTTGAGGTCTTTGTGGAAACGGTCTACGTAGAGCTGCATGCCTACCAGTTTTTCACTTTGGTACCAATTTCCAAAAGTAAGGCGCTCCATATCCTGTTTTTTCAGCTCGGTGGGGCGTTCGGAAAAAAGGTGTCCCAAGGTGTCGAGCAACCTATGAAAATAGACTTCTTGCCCGGGCTCCTGATACAAGGTAAAAAATAAGGTTTTAAGTAAGGTGGCATTTGCCGTAAACCGTTGATCAAATTGGTTGTTTAAATGTGACGCGCCTTTTTTCTTTGGACTTCTAGAGGCCAATAAACGATGTAATGCGGCTTGGTTCATGCTAAGAATCTAATTGTTGTTGCGTAGGTAAGGATTCAATGGCCCCGAAATTCGTAGTGGTAATAGCCCCTGCTTTATTCGCCTGAAATACCATATGGGTCAGTTTTTTTTCGTCTTTTAATACTTCGGGGATATCGGTCTCATCGGCAATTTGCTTTAGGAAACAACCAATAAAGGCGTCCCCTGCCCCGGTAGTGTCTCGTGGAGTCACTTTTATACTCGGAATGTTTTTCTGAAAATCGTTAGTGCTGAGCCAAGTGCCTTCGCTCCCTAGGGTGACCACAATGACTTCTGTACCCATCTTATGTAAAACACGGCAAGCTTCCTCAACCTCTTTTTTACCTGAAAGTAGCTGGGCCTCCTCCAAACTAAATTTACACAAGTGCGATTTTTCGATAAACGTTTCACACTTACGTTTAAAACTGTCTACGTTATTTTTCCATAGGTCGACGCGGTAGTTCGGGTCAAAACTTATAAAGGCATTTTTGGTAAGGCCATCGAACAAATACCTGCTGTAGGCTTCCTCCAAGGGTCCGCCGAGCATTGCGGTCGCGGCCCCAAAGTGCATGATGTTTCCCTCAAACCGCTTTTTATGGGAAGAGTCGTAGGCAAGCTCCCTATCGGCTCCCCTACTGAACACAAAATCGCGTTCCCCATCCTCATCTAAGGACACAAATGCCAGAGTCGTAAACGTATCTGATTTTTGCGCCAGGGAGATATCTACTTTTTCGTTTTCTAAAATGCGCAAGAGAAAAGTACCGAACGGATCTTTACCAACGCAGCCAATGAAAGCACTGTCACCACCTAATTTGCTGATTGCACAGGATACATTTGCAGGCGCTCCCCCTGCTTTTTTTGAAAATTCTGATGCTTTTGAAAGATCTTTCCCTTGGTTTTCGGCAACAAAATCGATTAATAGTTCACCTATGCAAAATACCTTTTTCATAAATCGGTTTGGATAATTGGAATTTCTAAGTTAATTAGAAAAAATAGCTTCTTCCCACAAATTTCCAATGAATTATTAAAATCCAAAATCAACGCTGTAGTATTTTATAAAATAAACGAGGTACTTTATTTTAGGTCTATTTTGAAATCCATATCTTGAATAAAAATAGTAAACTACCGACTATGGGCATATTTGATGAAATTAAAAAGAAGTTAAGCCATGAATTTATTGATATCATCGAATGGCTAGATGCTACGAACGATACCATTGTACATCGTTTTGAACGGTATCAGAATGAAATAAAGAACAATGCCCAACTTATCGTGCGGGAAGGCCAAGTTGCAGTGTTCATCAACGATGGTCAACTGGCAGATGTATTTAAACCTGGCACCTATACCTTGAACACAAAGAACTTACCGATTTTGACCACCCTTAAAGGATGGAAATACGGCTTTGATAGTCCTTTTAAGGCAGAAGTGTATTTTGTAAGTACGCGACTTTTTACCGATGAAAAATGGGGTACTAAGAATCCGTTCATGTTGAGTGACGATCGCTTTGGATTGGTGGAGATACGTGCTTTTGGCACTTACAGTTTTAAAATCAGTGATCCCGGTAAATTCGTGGTAGATGTCGTAGGCACAGATGGCAATTTCACCAATTATGAAATCAATGAGCATCTAAAAAGTCTGATCGTTACACGGTTTACCGATACGGTAGGGGAAGCCAATTTACCGATCGAACTATATGCCGCAAATACAAGCGAACTTTCAGAAACGTGTCAAGTGGTCATGCAGCCCGAATTTAATAGGGTAGGAATCATTTTGGAGAAATTCTATATCGAAAATGTGTCCATGCCCGAAGAGCTGAAGAAAGAAATTTTCGAATACAGCAGGTTGGATAAATTGGACATGGCCAAATTAGCGCAATTCAAGGCCGCCAAGGCGATGGAATTGGCCGCTAAAAATGAAGGGGGTACAGCGGGTGCAGGCATGGGCATGGGTATGGGCTTTGTACTTGCGCAACAAATGGGAGGCATGATGGGAGGCCAACCGGCAGCGCAACCTTTCAGTGCACAGACCGCCCAGCCCCAAGGGCCACCGCCAGTTCCTGTACAAATCGGGTATTTTTATGCGGTCAACAATGAACAAGCGGGCCCTGTGAGCTTCGAAAGAATGAAAGAACTGTTCGCCAATAGAACCATTAATAGAGATTCATTGGTTTGGAAACAAGGCATGGCCAATTGGGCAGCGCTCAAAGATGTTGATGAATTAAAATCGTTCCTTGGGGGCAATACACCACCACCATTGCCCTCTGCTTAGAGACTAAAATAATGATAGATATTTACCCTTTCATAAAGGGTTGCATTTATGGAAGAGATTCAAAAATCGGAATTCAAAAAAGCCTGTGCCAATTGTGGGGCCGAGCTCAAGTTTAAACCGGGTTCCGATCAATTGACCTGTGCGTATTGTGGGTATGAAGAATTTATTGAAGCCTCCAAGAGCAGTTTTGAAGAACTGGAATTGGCCCACTATGTAAAGATTGTCGGCGAAAATGCGTACACCGAAACGATTGAACTTCTGCACTGTAAGAATTGTGGGGCAAACCAGCATGTAGAGGAACATTATAAATCGCTGAAGTGCGTGTATTGCAACGAGCCTTTGATTCGAGAGGATGTTGAAAAAGAAGGATGGATTTTGCCCGGGGCCCTGATCCCTTTTCAGTTAGACACAAAAAAGGCACAGAGACTCTTTACGGATTGGGTCGCTAAGCTTTGGTTTGCCCCTGACAATTTGAAGAAAGCGGCCCTGGACCCCGAGGGGCTGCATGGGTTATATATACCGTATTGGACTTTCGATGCCAACCTTTTTGCCACCTATCAAGGGCAGCGTGGTGATTATTATTACGAAACCCAGACTTATAATAGTGATAAGGGGAAGCGCACCAGACAGGTACGTAAGACCAAATGGAGCTATGTGTCGGGAGAGGTCAACGGCTTCGTAGATGATATTCTGGTCAATGCTTCCGAGAAGAAGCGAAATGAGATTCCGCCTAAGATTGCCTTTTGGGACTTGAAAAAACTGGTGGTGTTCAACTCCAGCTATTTGTCGGGTTTTGTAACCGAAAAATATAGTGTTTCTTTAAAAGAAGGCCATCATCGATCTTTTCAGGAAGCAAAAAATCGGGCGTATAATTGGATCCGAAGGGATATCGGAGGGGATACCCAAAGAATTGCGGATGCCGACATTAAGCTCACCAAAGAAACGTTCAAACATATTTTACTCCCCATTTACCTTAGCTCGTACAGGTACGAAGGCAAAGCGTACAATTTTTATATAAATGGGCAAACGGGCGTTTTGAGTGGTAACCGGCCATATTCTTTTTGGAAAATTTTCTTTTTGGTTCTTTTTGCTATTGCAGTGATAGCAGTATTTGCGATTTTTGCAAAATGAATTTAAAAAGAACCCTAGTCATTGGGGACATTCATTCAGGATTAAAGGCATTACAACAGGTACTGGGCAAGGCAAAGGCGACTACCGACGATACGCTGTTGTTTTTAGGGGATTATATAGATGGCTGGAGCGATGCCGTAGAGACCATCAACTATCTCATGGCGCTCAGTGAACAGCACCACTGCATCTTTTTAAGGGGAAACCATGATGAGCTATGTTATGAATGGTTGACCCAAGCAAAAGATAATCCGACTTGGTTCAAGCACGGTGGCGAAGCAACGGTAAACTCCTATAAAAAAGCCGACAAATCGACACTGAAAAGGCATATTGCATTCTACGAAGGGTTGGAAAATTTTTATTTGGATACTGAAAATCGACTGTTTCTCCATGCCGGTTTCACCAATATTAAAGGAATAGAATTCGAATACTTCAAAAAAACTTTTTATTGGGACCGTACTTTATGGGAATTGGCCCTAGCTTTAGATGGGGAATTGGGCGAGGAACATATCCACTATCCAAAACGGCTCAAAAATTATAAGGAAATTTATATTGGCCATACGCCGGTAACACGTATTGGAGAAACCACACCACAGCATGCGGCGAATGTATGGAACATAGATACTGGAGCCGCTTTTAAAGGCCCCTTGACCGCCTTGGATTTAGAGACCAAGATGTACTGGCAAAGCGATCCGGTATACACCTTTTATCCGAATGAAAACGGAAGGAATTAAGGTAATTTAAGCTTTTGAATTTTAGTGAAATTTAGGGTTTTTATGCATGATTGAAGACTTTTATGAGCAGCATAGCATAGCCGTGATGCTAAAAGAGGCAAAAATTGGGTTCAAAAGACTAATTTTTTAGCGAATGAAAAAAGTTTAAATTACTTCATTAAGAAAACCGTTAACTTTACGACTAAAGGGATAGTTTTATTAACGAACTTTGATAAAAAATTAGACGATGTCCACAAAGAATATAAGATTAGAAGTGATGCAGGCATTGGAGCCTCAGGTAGAAGGATTTATGGATTCTTTTCTTATCGCTCCAGAAGATATTTGGCAACCCACAGATTTTTTGCCCCATTCCGAAAAAGAGGGATTTTTGCAGGAAGTCAAGGAGCTGCGGGAAGAATCAAAGGAGTTGGGTTATGATTTTTGGGTAACCATGGTTGCGGATACCATCACCGAAGAAGCGCTTCCCACCTATGAGTCTTGGTTGATGGATGTCGTAGGAATCGACCAGCATGGCGACCACAAGACCAATGGTTGGGCAAAATGGGTGCGTGCCTGGACGGCCGAGGAAAATAGGCATGGCGATGTACTTAACAAATACCTTTATCTCTCCGGAAGGGTAAATATGAGGGAAGTGGAAATTACGACGCAACACCTTATCTCTGACGGGTTTGATATTGGAACGGATCGTGATCCATACAAGAATTTCATTTACACTTCTTTCCAAGAATTGGCGACCAATATTTCACACAAGCGGGTCGGTCAAATGGCAAAGAAAAAGGGAAATGCCCTTTTAGGGAAAATGTGTACCATTATCGCTGGTGACGAAATGAGGCATCATTTGGCGTATCGCGAGTTCGTGAAAACGATTTTTGGGGAAGATCCTTCTGGGATGATGATCGCCTTTTCTGACATGATGAAGAAAAAGATAGTAATGCCGGCCCATTTTCTTAGGGAATCTGGTGGAACGATTGGTACGGCTTTCGAGAATTTCTCTAATTGCGCGCAGCGTCTTGGAGTGTATACCGCCCAGGATTATGTGGAGATTCTGAAAAAGTTGAATAGCTATTGGGAGCTGGACTCTATCCGGTCCTTAAATGAAGAGGCCGAGAAAGCCCGTGACTATTTGGTGAAACTCCCTTCTCGATTAGAGCGCATCGCGGAACGCATGAAGTTTCCCGAAGACCAATATCATTTCAAATGGGTAGAGGCCAATGGGGCACTATGAAGCATTAAAAAAATCCCGGTCGTTTTAAATGATCGGGATTTTTTAATGGTCTATTCCTTCAATTATAATTTACCGTGTTTGTGTTCTTCTTGCCATTTAAGTAAATCGCCCCATTTACCCTCGTAACACATTTTGGCTTGCATCGGCCATGAAGAGGGATCGTGGATTTTATAACGTTGACCACCCTTGTCTAATACAGTTTGACATTCGGCAACGCTAGATTCTGAGAGGGCTTTCCATGTTTTTATCCCGCTTTCTTTGAACATGCCTTCGATTTTAGGCCCAATACCCTCGACAACCTTTAGATCATCTTGCTTGATGTTCTTTCCAAAAACTGCTTTTGCAGTGGTGGCCTTAAAGGCCAGCGAAGACGCAGCAACACCTGCGAGCGAAGCAGTGGTCATACCTGCGGTAGGTGAACCCTCACTTTTCTCGGCGGTACCCAAAGCCTTCACTTTTTGGGTACAAGCATCCAAATCTGCCTGTAGCGCTGTGTTTTTTTGCTGTAAGTTGGTAATCAATGCGCTATGATCTTGTGCACTGGATCCATTTTTACCGATGAGGTAGCCTAGAATGCCACATATAATTCCTGCCAAAGCTGGGATCAACCAGCACCAAATATTCATATTTTCAAAATTCATGTTTTACGTATTTATGAGGTTAGTGTGTTTTTAATTTAGGGTAATTACGGTGCGTCGATTTTGATTTTTCCCTTCTTCGGTGGTATTTTGGGCTATCGGTTCAGTCTGTCCTTTTGACGAAACAACAATCTTACTCTCAGGGATGCCGTTCTCAATAAAGTACTGCTTCGCAAAGTTTGCACGGTCCAGGCCCAATTGCATATTGGTAGTTGCCTTTCCGGTAGTATCTGTATGGCCTACTATATTGGCTTTGGCCCCATCGACCTTATCCAAATATTTAGAAATATCGGCTACTTTTTCACGCTGTTCCATATCTAAATTTATCGACGCCGCAGCGGTATTGAAATAGAGTATCAACGGGTTTGTTTTGATGCCGTCGTAGAGTGCTTTGAGCTCAGCTTCGTCGGTATTGGATTTCTTTTCGATACTAAAAAAGGCGGCACCCCGATAAATGGTGTCCACAGCGAACATTTCATCCATTACTTTCCCCATGGTATTGATTTGCGCCGTAGAAATACCTTTTGAAGCTAAATCGTTTTTTATAGCGTTGGCCCTTGCGATTCCTAAATTGGGGAACACAGAATTATTTACTTCATCACTCTTATAATATCCGGTAACGTTCAATACGCTTGTTTCATTGGATTCCAAGAAACGCTGTAATTCATTAATACCAGCAGTCAGTTCTTGGCTCAAAGGCAATAAAATGGTCGGTGATGAACTATTGAAATTATAATTGTCGTTGGTGGAATAGGAAAAACCGTTACCATAGACCGAGAATGGGAACGAAGTATATTCGGGCGCTTCGGTAATTAACGGCCCTGCTGCGATTTCGGTCGATGTAACATTACCGCATTCGCTACAACATGTACTATAAAAATACGTACCGCCTACAATGGTAATCAACATCAAAAGTAAATTGGTGGTTGTTTTCGTCATTGCAAATAGGGTTTAGCGTTTGCCACACAATGTATTAAAAAAATCTTAAAAGAATCTAGATTGGTAC
>JBARCC010000290.1:0-5743 GCA_049793635.1 Maribacter sp.
GGTGAGGAGCTAGACCAACAAAAGCTAAAGTCATTTCTATGGGAGCATAGCTTGATTGCCGATGTGAATGCAGCATTGGAGGTAAAACAATTCACCAACGGATATTCCAACCTCACCTACCAGCTTCAAATCGAAAATAAGGAATATGTATTGCGTAGACCTCCATTTTCCGCACCCAAACGAGGCCATGACATGGGGCGTGAATTCAAGGTATTGCACCAACTGAATCCTATTTATGCAAAGAGTCCCAAGGTGCATGTTTTCAATGAAGATGCTCAACTGATCGGAGCTCCGTTCTATATTATGGATAAGGTAGAGGGTGAGATTCTAACGGCAAGATCGGCCCGTGAAAAAAATGTTTCCCCTGAAGAGTTCCAAACTATTGCAAATACATGGATCGATGCATTTGTAGAGTTTCACGATATCGATTACAAAGCTGCAGGGTTACAGGAGCTAGGACGACCGGAAGGATATGTGGAACGTCAGGTGCGTAATTGGGGTACCCAGTACCTTGCCGCCGCAACCGATGAGGTTCCTGCTGCCGAAAAAGTGATGCAATGGATGGGAGAACATCAGCCAAAACAGTATGACCACACCTTGATCCATAATGATTTCAAATATGATAATGTGGTTTTTGAGGATGACACATGGACGAAAATTGCAGCGGTGCTGGATTGGGAAATGTGTACCCTAGGGGATCCGTTAATGGACCTAGGGACTTCGCTGGGCTATTGGACAACAGCGAGCGATCCGGAATTTATGAAGCAAGGTCTGCCTTCGCCAACCGTTATGGAGGGGAATCCCTCTCGAACGGATATCGTACAGCAGTATGCGTTGAAAAGTGGTCGGAATGTCGATAATCTCACGTTTTATTTTGCATACGGCCTCTTCAAAATTGCGGTAATTGCGCAGCAAATCTATTATAGGTACAAACATGGCCATACCAACGACCCCAAATTCGCCGATCTAGATAAAGCTTCGGCGTTGTGTTGCAATACCGCATGGCAGGCCATCCAGAAAAATCAAATAGATAATCTATATTAACCATGGATAAACGAACGCATCTACATATCAATCCAAAGCAGCTGTCGGATTTTGAGAGAAGTACGCCTGAAAGTCCCGTGGTCATGCTGAATTTAATAAAGTATAAAAATGTCGTCGCTGACACAGGAAAGACAGGGAAGGAATCCTACAAGGAATATATGCGGCAAGCAACTCCCTTTTTTGCGAAAGCCAATGCGGAAGTGCTGTTCTATGGTTCGCCAAAGCATATGCTGATCGGGCCTGAGGATGAAACCCTTTGGAGCGATGTGCTTATCGTCAAATATAATTGTGTTTCTGATTTTATGAACATGATAAAAGCTGAAGGATATCCTTCACGATTGAGGGAATTGGCATTGGAGGATTCGCGGTTAATACATTGTGCCGCGAACTAAAGAATACGCAACCTAAAAAAAGAAAATGGATCTAGAACATAAAGTAGTGGTGATTACGGGAGCGGGTAGTGGTATAGGAGCTGCCGCAGCAAAGCTCTTTGGAAAGCATAACGCCTTGGTAACGGTATCGGATATCAATCTTGAAAGTGCCGAGCAAGTGGTCAATGAAATTACGGACGCAGGAGGATCCGCTTTTGCAATGAAGACCGATGTCACGCAATACAAGCAGGTAGAGGAATTGCTGCAAACCGTACGTGATCAGCACGGCAAGCTCGATGTGATGGTCAACAATGCGGGAATAGGGGGTAAACATCAGGCAAGAACAGCGGACCATACGCTTGATGATTGGCATAATGTCATCGCAGTGAACCAAACGGGAGTGTTCTATTGCATGAAACTAGCCTTACAACATATGCAGGCTCAAGGCCATGGCAATATTATTAACGTAGCTTCGCTGGCCGGATTAAAAGCGTCTGGAAACAACCTTTCCTATTCCGCAAGTAAATTTGCAGTGGTTGGAATGACAAAATCGGCCGCCTTGGAATATGGAAGAAAGAATATACGCATCAATGCCGTATGTCCCGGTTTTACCCATTCCGCCTTATTGGAGCAATTGCTTTCGGTGAGTCCGGACATGGGCGATAAATTAAAACGATTCATCCCAATGGGCAGGTTCGGCGAGGCTACCGAAATTGCGGAAGCGATTTGCTGGCTAGCATCCGATAACTCTAAGTTTATTACCGGACAAACGATAACCTTGGACGGCGGAACCTCATTATAAGAATACGATGCACACATTAAAGCTTACGAAGAAAGACAACTACACCATCGTTCAGATGAACCGAGGTAAGGTGAACGCCATAAATATGGAGATGGTGAAAGAGCTCCGTGATGTTTTCAAAGGGCTGGAAGAAGATACCGAGGTGCTGGGTGTCATCCTAACGGGTCAACCCCATTATTTTTCTGCGGGATTGGATTTGATCGAGTTATATCAATACGACAAGGACCAAATACAGGAATTTTTTACAGCCTTTGGTGCACTTTATCTGCAATTGGTACAATTCAAGAAACCCTTTATTTCGGCGATTACCGGGCATTCCCCAGCGGGAGGTTGTGTTTTAGCGGTTACAAGCGATAATCGGTATATGGCCGAGGGAGATTCCTATGTAATCGGATTGAACGAAGTCGCCGTGAACATACAAATCAGTCAAAACCTTACGGAGATCTATGCGTTTTGGATGGGCGAGGGATTGGCACATCGGTATATTCTAGAAGGAAAGTTATTGAATGGAAAAGAGGCGGTTGCTGCCGGTTTGGTTGATGAACTGGTACCGTTGGATGCGGTCTTGGAACGGTCGGAACTACAGATGAAACACTACTTGAACGCTGATCAGGAAATACTGATAAAAACCAAGAAAAAACTACGAAAAGTAGTATGGGACAAGTTGGATTTGAATGCCGAGAATTCCCTGAAGGAAGCTACGGTCTTGTGGTGGAAACCTGAAATCCGGACCAAGATGAAAGCATACGTAGAACGTTTTACGAATAAGAAAAATAAGTAAATGGATTCTCATCTTCTCTAGAATCAAAAAAATAAAACACATGAACAAACAGCAACGATTTAAAAAAAGACCATCGGGAGCCGCGGATGCTTCAACCTGGTCATTGGAAACCAACCCCATTCCAGCATTGGAGGAAGGTCAGGTGTTGATCAAGAACCATTTTATCTCTCTCGATCCTGCGATGCGCGGATGGATGAACGAAGGAAAATCCTATATAGCCCCAGTAGAAATCGGCGATGTCATGCGGGCCGGATCCGTTGGTGAAGTGGTCAAGGTCAAAAATCATCCAAAGTTTAAGATCGGTGATTTTGTGTCCGGCCATGGCGGTGTACAGCAATATGTGGCAACCGATGGCAAGGGATATTACAAGGTTGACCCAAACTTGGCTCCCTTGCCCACCTATATTGGCACCCTAGGCATGCCAGGAATGACAGCCTATTTTGGAATTTTGGAAGTTGGGAAAATTAAGGAAGGTGATATTGTTCTTGTTTCCGGAGCCGCGGGAGCAGTAGGCAGTATTGTCGGCCAAATTGCCAAGATAAAAGGATGTACGGTTGTCGGTATCGCGGGGGGTATGGAAAAGTGCAAGTATGTCGTTGAGGAGTTGGGCTTTGACGCTTGTATCGACTATAAGCATGAGGATGTAAAAGAGCGCTTAAAGCAGGAATGTCCGAAGGGATTGGACGTTTATTTTGATAATGTGGGTGGCGAAATTTTGGATGCCGCCTTGGGACGTTTGCGAATGCATGCCAGGGTGGTCATATGCGGTGCCATTTCCCAATACAACAATAAGCAAGGGATGAGAGGGCCGTCCAATTACCTTTCTTTATTGGTAAACAGGGCGACCATGCAAGGTATGGTCGTTTTCGATTGGGCCGATCGGTATGGAGAAGCCGGTCAGCAAATGGGAAAATGGATGTCCGATGGAAAGCTGAAAACCCGAGAGGATGTTTACGAAGGTATTGAGAACTTTCCGGAGACCTACAATCGTCTTTTTTCAGGCGATAAAATGGGAAAATTAGTGTTGAAGGTCATTGAAGATTGATTTGTTTTCTATAGATGCTAGATGCTAGATGCTAGATGCTAGATGCGAGAAATGAGAAATGAGAAATGAGAATAGAGAAAATGAACGTTCACTGTCACTTCGAGCGAAGTCGAGAACTTGGGAACACGAACAGTGCATTATGCCAAATTGATTTAAGGAAAAGTGAGAAGTGAGAAGAGAATCTGCACTGTCACTTCGAGCCTTTCGGCTGCGCTCAAGACAGGCTTCAGTCGAGAACTTGGGAACACGAGCACTGGAAGTAGCTAAATTGGTAGGCAAGCTCAAGACAGCCTTTAGTCGAAAACTTAGAAAACGAAACTTAAAAATTGTAAAAGAAGTTTGAGAGATGAAAGCAATACGATGTAAAAAATATGGTCCGCCGTCCAATTTGATCTTAGAAGAAATAGACTCCCTACGTGCAGGTACTAAGGAAGTGGTGGTGTCGGTAAAAGCATGTGGATTAAACTTCCCCGACACACTCATCATCCAAGGTTTGTACCAATTTAAGCCAGAGCTGCCCTTTACTCCGGGAAGCGATGTAGCGGGAATTGTAAAGGAAGTGGGAGCGGGAATAACCCATCTACAGGTGGGGGATGAAGTTTTCGGATTTGTAGCCCACGGGGGGCTTGCCGAAGAAGTCATCGTACCGGGGAATGCCTGTTTTCCAAAACCACCACAAATGGATTATCCGGTAGCGGCCTCCTTCATGATGGCGTACGGTACCTCTTACCATGCCTTAAAGGATAGAGCCAAATTAATGGAAGGCGAAACCCTGTTGGTAATGGGTGCCTCGGGAGGAGTCGGCTTAGCCGCCGTTGAGTTAGGGAAACTAATGGGCGCTAGAGTGATTGCAGCGGCATCTACCGAAGAAAAGCTGGCATTGTGCAAAGAATATGGTGCCGATGAACTTATCAATTACGAGAGTCAAGATTTAAAATCGGTTTTAAAAGAACTCACGGCAGGCAACGGAGTAGATGTGGTCTATGATCCGGTAGGTGGTGATTATTCAGAACTGGCCCTACGGAGCACCGCTTGGAACGGTCGGTTCTTGGTAGTAGGGTTCGCAGCGGGTACTATTCCAAATATCCCATTGAACCTTCCTTTGCTAAAGGGGGCTTCGATAGTAGGTGTTTTTTGGGGCGGTTTCGCAATGAAATATCCGAAAGAGAATATGGCCAATACCGTAACCTTAATGAAATGGTATGCTGAGGGGAAACTTAAACCCCACATTCACAAAGTAGTTCCATTAGCGGGAACAGCAGGCGCGCTGGAAGAGATGATGCATAGAAAAGTGAAAGGGAAGATAGTGGTGAACATCTGAACGTAAAGAATAGTAATCATAAAGAATAGCATACGATGAGATTAAAAGACAAAATAGCGATTGTAACAGGGGGATCGAGGGGAATAGGGGAGTCCATTTGCGAACTGTTCGCCAAGGAAGGGGCCACTGTAATTATTATGGATGTACTTCCTCAGGGACAAGAAGTGGCTGACCACATTAAGGCAACTGGTGGCAAGGCTGAATACCACAACGTTTCGGTAACCGATAAGTCAGCGGTAGAACAACTATTTAAACAGGTGAATTCCGACCATGGTAAAATCGATATCTTGATCAATAATGCCGGAATCACACGCGACCGAACCTTGGAAAAAATGACCGAGGATGAATTTGATGCCGTCATCGAGGTGAACCTGAAAGG
>JBARCC010000291.1:0-7594 GCA_049793635.1 Maribacter sp.
GAATATAGAACCGCCAACAGGGTACTTCAAGAGCTACACATCAAGGAAGTCGTAGAAGGATATTTTGTAAATAGCGAAAAAATAAAAATCCATGATAGCCTGCTCTATGTCAGCCTCTAAACAATAGTATGGCCAATACATCGTTTTTACACCTTAAACCACTAACCCTTAAAATTTTATACTATGATATTCTTTGGAACCGGTTCGGCAACCCTAAGCACCGTTAAAACAAGAAACACGGTTTGTCAACACTGTAAAAATGAAGATTCGCTCTACATTACCATTTACAGAAGGCACGCACATATATTTTGGATACCCGTTTTCCCCTTAGGAAAAAACGGAAATTCGTATTGCAGCCATTGTAAAGAGGTGTTGAGCCCAAAGCAGATGCCCGAACCATTGAAAATGCAATATAAGAACGCCAAAGACCATGCAAAAGGTCCATTATGGCAATTCGCAGGTATAGGAGTATTGGTCTGCCTTATCGCTTTTGCAGCATATGCGGGTGGAAAGGATAAGGAAAACACAGAAAAATATATTAACGAGCCTGCCGTTGGCGACGTCTACGAATACAAAGCCACCAATGGCAATTATTCTACGATGAAGCTAAGAAGTATTACCGAGGATAGTCTGTTCCTTTCCCTGAACGATTTTGAAATTGCAAAGCGTACCCGTATCTATAAAATAGATAAGGAAGAAAATTATCCAAAAACCACGTATGGTTATTCCAGGGAGGAAATTAAGGAAATGAAAAATGATGGAATCGTACTTGAGGTCAATAGGGATTAACGACTTCAAATAACCATTAAAAGCAAGAAACCACATCTCAATCGATGTGGTTTTTTAACTTGTGACCGCGGAGGGATTCAAACCCCCAACCCTCAGAGCCGAAATCTGATGCGCTATTCAGTTGCGCCACGCGGCCATTGTAATCAGTAATCAAAATTAAATACTCTACTTTTTCTACCCTAATTTCTTCTTTACTATAGAGGAAATCATTTTACCATCGGCTTGTCCTGCCAGCTCTTTTGAGACAATCCCCATCACCTTGCCCATGTCCTTCATACCAGAAGCACCTGTATCGGAAATGGTCTGGATAACCACTTTTTCTACTTCTTCTTCTGTAAGCTGTTCGGGCAAAAATTGCTCAATGATCGCAATCTGAGCCAATTCTGGATCCGCAAGGTCTTTCCTGCCTTGTTCTATAAAAATCGCAGCACTGTCTTTTCGCTGCTTTACCAACTTCTGCACCAATTGTATTTCCTCCTCTTCGGTAATCTCTCCACCACCACTGGTATTCGCCATTAATAAAGCGGATTTAATCGCCCTAAGGGATTCCAAAGCAACAGCATCTTTCGCTTTCATCGCCAGTTTCAACTGCTCCATAACCCTTTGCTGTAGATCCATGCCTTCTTTATTTTGGACTGCGAAGATAAAAAATAAACCCGAAAACCTAAGTTGTTTTCGGGTTTAAAATTAGTGATCAACTCATCGTTAATCTACATTGTCATGCAAGAAAGAATTATTCGATCGCAACTGCTTTTCGTCATTGCTATCCTCGCTCAACGAGGTTCTCGATATTTTCGATTCCCGATGGTTTTCGTTAAGGCTTACTCCTTTTCTCTTATAGGCAGGTTCCTTTTCAAACTCATCGATGCTGGTGACGTTATTCTGAAATTTGTAATTAAAATCCTTAAGTTTTCTTCTGCGCTCATCGGCTCTTTCTCTTAGCAACTCTTCAATCGGACTTTCCATGGGATCTACAGAAGCGTCAGATGGGTAGGTATCCCTAGCCGGTGCTACCGTTCTTTTCTCGAAAATCAATTCGTCCTCGATTACCTTTGGCTCAAACTCCTCCGCTTTTGACTTGGCACCTGTTAATTTACTTTCAAGCTGCATATAGTCATCTAAACTATAGCGCTTTTCCCCATTTTTATTGTACTCTAAAACAGGAATGATCTCGATACTGTCCTTTACCTTCAAATCCTTCACCTCATCGTTTAAATCGAAGGTAATCACCGTCTCTTTTTCATCGTCCTCCTCACGCATCGGCATATCAAAACGCATTGCTATTTGATCTTCCTCTTCCCTGCTCTTTAAAACTTCGGGCTCTATAACATCGATATCCCTGATGGCCGCCGTGGTATCAAGAATTACAAAATCTTCTTCGGAAACATGGTCGGCGATGACCTCTTCATAAAACACATTAAAGTTCTTGATATAACTGGTCGTCGGAATCAAATCAAAATCGGATTCATCTACAAATTGATATTTTGTTACCGGTTTAATGGATTGCTTTTTCACTTCCATTTTCTCTTCCTCATCCATCTCCAACGTATGCACGGTTTTTGCTTTGGTGAGCAACATTGCCTCTGCACGTTGACCGTCCTCCAAGGTATGGATGATTTTCTTCGATTCGGTATTAACGATATCATCCTGTTGCTCAATATTAAAACCCGTGGCAATTACCGTTACGGCGATGGCCTCTCCAAGACTTTCGTCTTCACCTACACCCATGATAATGTTCGCACCATATCCGGCCTCAATTTGAATATGATCGTTGATCTCCCCTATTTCATCTATCGTGATTTCCTGTGCGCCCGATACGATCAACAACAATACATTCTTTGCTCCTTCAATTTTATTATCGTTCAACAACGGGGAATCCAACGCTTTCATAATGGCCTCATTGGCCCGTGCAGAGCCAGAAGCAATCGCAGAACCCATAATGGCGGTACCACTATTGGACAATACCGTTTGTGCATCCCGTAAATCTAGATTCTGGGTATAGTGATGGGTAATCACCTCGGCAATACCTCTGGCCGCGGTGGCAAGCACCTCATCCGCTTTCGAGAACCCCGCTTTAAAACCAAGGTTTCCATACACCTCCCTTAACTTATTATTATTGATGACAATCAGCGAATCTACATTCTTTCTCAATTTTTCGATACCCCTCTGCGCTTGATCCACCCGCATCTTTCCTTCAAACTGAAAAGGCATGGTCACAATACCTACCGTTAGAACATCCATTTCCTTTGCAAATTTGGCAATGACGGGAGCAGCACCAGTTCCTGTTCCCCCACCCATACCTGCGGTAATAAAGATCATTTTTGTCGTAGTATCCAGCATGCTCTTGATTTCCTCGATACTTTCCATTGCAGCTTGCTCCCCTACTTCAGGATTGGCACCAGCGCCCAAACCTTCTGTCAATGAAACGCCTAATTGAATTTTGTTGGGTACGGGACTATTGTCCAATGCCTGAGAATCTGTGTTACAGATTACAAAATCAACCCCATTGATACCGGCCTGGAACATGTGATTAATGGCATTGCTACCACCACCACCTACACCGATGACCTTTATGACATTACTTTGGTTTTTTGGGAGATCAAAAGAGATATTATCAAATTCGCTGTTCTTACTCATGTTTTAATGTATTACTGGTTATGTATATTCTTACGCTGTGCTTATTTTATTCCGCATTGTCCAAAAACTCCTTCAATTTTTCGGACCATTTGTCAAATACCGATTTACGGTTTTTGTGCATCTGGGTATGTCCAGAGTGCTCTATGGTTTCTTCTGCCAATACAAACTCGGCATCCTCCTCGATTTCTTTGTCGGTAAATTTTAATTTGGACTTGTTCTTGATCGCATTCATTAGTAGACCGACAGCCGTCGCATAAAGCGGACTGGCCACCTCTTCGTCAGAGTCCCCGGCCAAATGCTCGTTTGGATACCCGATACGCGTATCCATTCCGGTGATGTACTCCACTAACTGCTTCAGGTGCTTTAATTGGCTACCACCACCTGTTAATACGATGCCCGCGATCAATTTTTTCTTTTGTTCCTCATGTCCGTAATTCTTGATCTCCACATACACTTGTTCGATAATTTCGACCACACGTGCATGTATGATTTTCGAGAGGTTCTTCAATGAAATTTCCTTGGGCTCCCTTCCCCGCAATCCTGGGATGGAAACGATCTCATTGTCCCTATTCTCACCCGGCCATGCAGAACCGAACCGTGTCTTCAATAATTCTGCCTGCTTCTCGATAATGGAACACCCTTCCTTGATATCTTCGGTAATCACCCCACCGCCAAAAGGAATGACCGCTGTATGGCGGATGATACCATCTTTGAAAATGGCCAAATCGGTAGTGCCGCCCCCTATATCGATCAACGCCACACCTGCTTCTTTCTCTTCTTGGCTCAACACCGCATCTGATGATGCCAAGGGCTCAAGGGTAATGTTCCCTAAATCAAGACCGGCACTTTTGATACAACGGCCTACATTCTTTATAGAAACCACTTGCCCTACCACGACGTGGAAATTAGCCTCCAATCGGCCCCCGTACATCCCGATGGGCTCACGGATTTCACCTTGCCCATCTACCTTGTACTCCTGCGGCAATACGTGGATAATTTCTTCCCCTGGTAGCATGATCAATTTATGTACTTGATTACAGAGCGTATCCAAATCTTCCTCATTGATCACTTCCTCAGAATCTTTACGGGTAATGTAATCGCTGTGTTGCAAGCTTCTGATATGCTGCCCTGCGATGCCCACCACTACGGAACCTATTTTGAGTCCTGAATTTGCTTCCGCCTCTTCGATCGCCTGTTGGATGGATTTTATGGTTTGTGTAATGTTGTTGACCACGCCACGGTGCACACCAAGACTTTTGGACTTACCAATTCCCAAAATCTCGATTTTACCGTACTCATTCTGTTTACCGATAATGGCAACGATTTTGGTAGTCCCTATGTCCAGACCTACTGAATAATTAGTTTGTTCCATGTTTTATTAAATTTTAGTGCACACCACCTGGTTATTGAATTCTAAACTTACTGCTGCATATTCCTTCAAGGTCTTATCCTTGTTCGCTTTGGCATAAAATGCCTTAAAATTGCTGAACTTCTCCTCCAAATCTTCAATACCGCCTATGTTCACCACAAAATCGTTGAGCCTTAATCGCAACTGGTAGTGGTTTTCATCTGAAATATGGATTCCGATTACCGTTTTCCGAAAAAAATCGTCCTTGTTCACATGTTCCAATATCACGTACACATCCTCTAGTCCCTTACCACTTATTTTACCAGTGATAATGGGAACCCTAGCTGAATGATTGTGGGAAAGTGGCATTCGCTTTCCTTCATCGTCCAGATAAAACTTGGTATCCCCCTCTATGCGTCCGATTGGTTTTCGTTGAACTATTTTAGACGTAAGCTCACCATCTATGGTTAGATAGACTTGGGCGCTTTTTACCATTTCATTGGCCGCAATGGCCTTTTCGACAGTATTCAAAACTAAATTTTCTTTAGGGACATTTTCTAAGGCCCCATAATTTTGTATTAACAATTTATTAACCGTCGCCTCGGTGAGGTACAGATTATCATCGCCAACGAACTCTATCTTCATTCCGGTGACGTTCTTGGCCTTGTTCCGTTCATTGGAGAACGCATATAACCCCGTGATCACCAGCACTAAGGCCGCCAATTTTAAAAAATTCCAATTAATCCGCATACGATAGTTCTTTTTTAATTTTTTGTACTTCTAAACCAATATCACCTGCTCCCATGGTTACCAGAACTTCTGGATTTTGTATTTTAATTTGTGAAATGATTTGCTCCTTTGCAATCAATGCTTTATGAGGACTGGTTACCTTGCTCAACAACCACTCGGAATCGATGCCCTCAATGGGCGCTTCCCTTGCCGGATAGATGTCCAACAGCAGTATATTTTCGAATCGGGAAAGACTTTTGGCGAAGTCATCGGCAAAATCCCTTGTGCGTGAATATAAATGTGGCTGAAAAACGGCCAATACTTTTTTATGGGGATGCATTTCCGAAATGGCTTCGAAGACAGCATTAATTTCGGTTGGATGATGCGCATAATCATCGATAAAAATAAAATCATCGCTTTTTATGGCATACGAAAAACGGCGTTGTACCCCTTTGAACGTTGCCAAAGCTTCTGCAAGAAGATGCGGCGGGGAACCCGATTCCATCGCCATTGCAAAGGCAACCAATCCGTTGAGCAAGTTATGCCTGCCCGGTTTGTTGAACCTTACCCCTTTCAGCTTGGCATGGGGGGTTTCCAAATCAAATCTATAGGCACCCTGTTCTATGTGTATGTTTCGTATACAATACTCCGAATCGTCTTCAATGCCATAGGTACGCCCCTTGATCGGCAAACCGTTTCGAACGAACAAGGTTCCGCCCGGTTTTAAACGTTCTGAAAATGCAACGAACGATTTTTCCAATTCAGACGCATCCCCGTAAATATCGAGATGATCCGCGTCCATAGAAGTAATACAGGCCACATTGGGCGTTAAGCGCAAGAATGAGCGATCGAATTCATCTGCCTCTACAACTGAATATTCCGTTCCCTCCAATAAAAAATTACTGTTAAAGTCCTCCGATATTCCACCTAAAAATGCTGTCAAGGAAACTCCTGTTTCTTTGAGCAAATGCGCTAGAATACATGAGGTGGTCGTTTTGCCATGCGTACCCGCTACCGCAAAGCAAAATGAATCTTTTGTGATCAACCCCAAAACCTCCGAACGCTTTTTAATGGTAAAACCCTTATCCATGAAATACGTATACTCTGTGTGGTTTATGGGTACAGCCGGCGTGTACACAATCAGGGTATGTGCACTATCGTCCTTAAACGCATCAGGCACCAGGTTCAAATCATCTGAATAGTGAATGTCGATTCCTGCGTTCGCCAACGCTATGGTTAACGGAGATTCCGTTTTATCATAGCCGGCCACCTTTTTATCTATAAAAGCAAAATACCGGGCCAGGGCAGACATCCCTATGCCGCCGATACCAATAAAATAAACGTTATGTAGGTTATTCAAGTTCAAGTTTCAAATTCAAGTTCAAGTTCAAGTTCAAGTTCAAGTTCAAGCTCTAAAGGCTCTTGTTTTTTATTTTATTAATACAACTTTTTGTTATTCATTGACCACTAATTTTTCTATTTCGTCGCAGATATCACTGGTTGCATTGGGCAATGCCAATGCCCTACTGTTCTTTGATAACGCTGCCTGTTTTTCAGGGGAATGGTATACGGCTTCAAATTCACTCTTAAACTTTTCGACCAGCGCCGTTTCCCTGATCATTATTGCCGCATTTTTACCTACAAGAGACAATGCGTTCATCGTTTGGTGATCCTCCGCCACTACGGGAGAAGGAATGAAAAACGTTGGTTTGCCGACCAAGCAGAGTTCCGAAACCGCCCCTGCGCCCGCGCGTGAAATGATAAAGTCTGCCGCAACAAAGGCTTTGTCCATATCATTTAAAAAAGCATGGACTTTTACCGTCTCGGCTTCGTGCGCCTTGTAGGTTTCAAAATAGCCCTTCCCACATTGCCACAGTACCTGTAATCCCAAGCCCTCGAAATAGTCCAAATGTTCCGCTACCAGTTCATTGATCCGTTTTGACCCAAGGCTACCACCGAGCACCAAGAGTACCTTTTTATCGGAGTGCAACCCAAAGAATTCCAGTGACTCACGTTTTGAAGCTTTTAGTTCCACAAGGTCCGAACGAACGGGGTTGCCTGTTTTCACGATTTTTTCCTTGGGAAAGAACC
>JBARCC010000292.1:0-2802 GCA_049793635.1 Maribacter sp.
GCGCAAGCCTTGCGCGCCAAAGCCTCAGGAAGCTCTCGAGTATGCATGGGTGCCGCTTGGCGAAACGTCAAGGACGGTCCCGAGTTTGATCAGGTGCTCGAAATGGTGCGCACCATCAATAAATTGGACATGGAGGTTTGCTGTACCTTGGGCATGATTACCGAGAACCAGGCGAAACGCTTGGCGGAAGCGGGCCTTTACGCTTACAATCACAACCTGGATACTTCAGAGGACTATTATAAGGATGTTATTTCCACAAGGGCCTTTAAGGATAGGTTGGATACCATCGAAAATGTGAGAAAGAGTAACGTCACCGTATGTAGCGGTGGAATCATCGGTATGGGGGAGGCATTGCAAGATAGGGCCGGTATGTTGGTCGCGTTGACCTCGCTCAACCCTCAACCGGAATCTGTACCCATAAACGCCCTAGTGGCCGTGGAGGGTACGCCAATGGAGGATATCGAACCCATCTCTATTTGGGAGATGATCCGTATGGTCGCTACGACAAGGATCGTAATGCCAGAAACGCAGGTCAGGTTATCGGCCGGGCGCACCCAAATGAGTAGGGAAGGCCAGGCCATGTGTTTCTTCGCCGGAGCCAATTCCATATTCGCAGGGGATAAATTATTAACGACCCCGAATCCCGACGTAAACGAGGATATGGCGATGTTCAAAGTACTGGGCTTGAATCCGCAAAAGCCTTTTACCAAAGTGTCTCAGCCGACAACGGTGGAGGCAGCCGATTCGACTTTGATACCTATGGGCGAAAAGCCAAAATGGTCTCGGCCGGGGCATACCATAGAACGTAACGAAACGGCTAAGCAAAAGGCAAAAGTTGTTGACTAACATTACATTAATACATTTTTAAGAATATATTTTCTAGGGGTTAATTACCTTTACCTTCCCTAAAAAACCATGTATCATTGAAGTTAGCTGAAATTCCAAGGGTCGATTACCTTACCAAAGAAGATTTTATAAAGCACTATTTCAAGCCTCAAAAACCTGTTGTAATCCAAAAGGCGATTGAAGCCTGGCCCGCTTTCGAGAAGTGGAACTTGGCCTATATGAAAGAGGTGGCCGGGGATAAAATAGTTCCCTTGTACGATGATAGGCCGGTACAACATAAAGATGGGTTCAATGAACCACATGCCAAAATGAAGATGGCAGCGTACGTAGATCTACTGAAAAGGGAGCCGACAAAATACCGTATTTTTTTGTGGAATATATTAAAGGAAGTTCCGGCGTTACAGAACGATTATTCATTTCCCGATTTTGGTTTACCTTTATTGAAAGGGCTACCTATGTTATTCTTTGGGGGTACCGGTTCGCACACCTTTATGCATTACGATATCGACTTGGCCAACATATTCCATTTTCATTTTGATGGTCAAAAGGAGGTCATTCTTTTCCCCCAGTCAGAGACTAAGAACCTGTATAAGGTCCCCCATTCGTTAATTACCAATGAAAGTATCGATTTTTCAAACCCTGATCTTGAAAAGTGGCCTGCATTGAAAAAAGCCACGGGTCATCAAACCGTGCTGTCCCACGGGGAAGTACTGTATATGCCAGAGGGCTATTGGCACTATATGAAATACAGAACGCCCGGTTTTTCGATGAGTTTACGTGCGATGGCGCGCAAGCCCAAAAACTTGGCCAAAGCCTCTTATAATATATTGATCATGCGGTATTATGATGTGTTGATGCGAAAGATAAAGGGCCAAAAATGGATAGATTGGAAGAACCAACAATCTATTATAAGAACAAATATGACCGATTAAACTAATTATTGGATACTTTTACATAAAATAGAGACTATGAAATCAGGATTATCATTTTTATGCATCATATTATTTTCCGTACAGCTTTCTGCGCAGCAATCTTATTTTGGTGAAGGCGATCAAAAATTTCAAATCGGCGCGAGTTTTCAGGAAAATGGAACAGGCATCGTTTCCAGTTATGATTTGGGCATCGGGGAAAATATTTCTATCGGCCTTCAAGGAGCGTATATCTTAGGGGTGAACACTGATATCAATGCTGATTTTGGCGATCGTTTTGACATCAAGGGAAGGTTCAATGCCAATTTGGGAAATGTACTCAAGATCGATGAACGATTCGATGTGTATCCCGGGTTGCATTTGGGGCTCAAAAACTTTGGAGCGCATTTGGGCACACGGTTTTTCTTTTCTGATGGTTTCGGTCTTTTTGCCGAAGCGAGTCTTCCGATAGCAAAGTATAATAACGATGAACTAACGCCGGCCAAAGAATTGAACAATCAATTTATTTTCGCTATCGGTGCCAGTTTCAATCTCTAAGATTATTTTGGAATAAGTTCGGTCAGTTTTTCGTAGACCAAATGGGACTCCCAGCCTCTATAGAGCAGATAATCCGCTAGCTTTTTCTTTCTTTTTTGAACATTGGGCTCCTTTAGTTGTCCCAGTCTTTTTTTGGCCAAGGAGTCCAAGGTATCCAAATATTCCTGCGGATGAATTTCCTTTAGCGCAGTAGTGATGTTGAACCTGGAAACCTCGCGAAATTTCAGTTCGTTGACAATTCTTCTTTTTCCCCATTTTTTGATCTTGAATTTTCCACGGGCAAAACTTTTTGCGAATCGTTCTTCGTTCAAAAATCGGTCTGCGATCAATTGGCCCATAATTTTATCTATGGCCATAGGAATCATTCCCATTTCCCTAAGTTTCGCATTCACCTCTTTGTGGCAGCGGTCTTGATCGGCGCAGTAGTGTTCTATTTTTTTAATGGCTTCTTCGAGCGTATAACCTTTCGTTTTTTCGTTCATGCGTTCAA
>JBARCC010000293.1:0-1527 GCA_049793635.1 Maribacter sp.
GTGAACCACCTTTTCATTCACCATAATGGAAACGGAGGTAGAAACCGGGGAGGTACCCTGGTACCCAATATACGCTTCTAACGGAAACTTATTTTTTAAAAATGCATAGGTATTCGTCAAGATCGGACCTACGTAAAGATCGGTATACTTGGTGGTGTCTCCCAGTACTACAGTATGTATCGTGTTATTGGTTCCAGGTTTGTAATAGCCATATTCTTGACCGATCGTTTGATTACCATCAGAGACCAAGACCGTTACCGTCTGGTCGCGGGCGTAGACTTCGTTGAGCGTAGAAAGGGACTTGTAGATATTGGTGTTCTTTTCGTCCAAGGTCAAACTATCCAAAACATGAATATCGGTACCAAATCGGTAACTGTCCAAATTGAATCTGTCCCTTACTTTGGGATCATTCTGAATCTTTGATATCACGTTTTGAAGCGCTGTCCTAGTTTCGGAAACCGATGCCGAGTTATCGACCAAAAGCACCAAATTTGGTTTTTCCAAACGGTAGGTCTTTTGGGAGAACTGGGGGTTTATGAGCAAGAGCAACACCCCGAACACTCCCATAAATCTAAGTAAAGCCAATACAGGATAGGGATTTCCTTTTGCTTTACGTTTATAGACGTATTGGAACAGGGCGAGTACCATGGCTACTATCGCAGCAAGAATAATCAAAAGCACCGTCTTGGTATCCATGTACTAACTGTTATGCGTTTTATTGATATGAAATGAATAGAAGAACGCTAATATGTAGGGAATATTTAAGTCAACATTCCCCCGTCGACATTCAATACTTGACCGGTTACATACGCGGAGAGGTCAGATGCGAAAAATAAGCAGGCATTGGCGATATCCTCCGGTGACCCGCCTCGCTTCAACGGGATGCCATCACGCCAAGACTGAACCGTTTTCTCATCCAACTTGTCGGTCATTTCGGTTTCTATAAACCCAGGTGCAATGGCATTGCAACGAATGTTCCTAGACCCCAATTCAAGTGCTACAGATTTTGTAAAGCCGATCATGCCCGCTTTTGAGGCTGCATAGTTCGTCTGGCCTGCATTACCCTTAACCCCTACTACACTACTCATATTAATGATAGATCCTTTGCGTTGCTTTAATAAGGTACGTTGCACGGCCTTTGTCATATTAAAGACCGATTTTAAATTTGTATCGATGACCGAATCAAAATCGGCTTCCGACATGCGCATAAGCAGATTATCTTTGGTAATGCCCGCGTTGTTGATCAGTACATCTATCGTACCTCCAAAATCTTCTAGGACGTGGAGCACCAAAGCATCCGCTTCTTGAAAATCTGCAGCGTTACTCTTATATGCCTTGGCTTTTATGCCTTTAGCGTTCAACTCTTTTTCCAATGCAAGTGCAGGTGCCTCACTAGAACTATAGGTGAAAGCGATATTTGCCCCATGATCGGCAAAAACTTGTGCGATTCCCATGCCTATTCCCCTACTCGCCCCGGTAATGATTACATTCTTTCCTTCTAATAATTTCATAAGTCGACTATTTTAC
>JBARCC010000294.1:0-5640 GCA_049793635.1 Maribacter sp.
GGTAAGGCCCGAACCACCTCGGGTCAGCGGCCATCGTTCTACGTAGTTGCTGTAGGTTACGGAATCCTGTACAAGTTCTCCTTCCGCTTTTCTGATGTATAGCTTTGCAAAACGGTCCCTGTCCTGCTCGGGGATAAAGTATCGGGTCTCCCCTAAATGAAGTGGATCCAACACATGCTTGCGAACGTATTCAGCGTAGGGTATTCCAGAAATACGCTCGACCAACAGCGCTTGCACATCCACACTAGGACCATATTGCCATTGCGTACCTGGCTGAGACTGCAGGGGTACGCTCGCCATTTTTTCTGCCATTTGGGTCAAGGTATTTTCCCGGTTCATGGCATCGGTTTCTTTAAGCATTTCGCCCAGACCCGGTAGGGCGGTATTATTGGGAAAACCAGCGGTATGGCGTGTAATGTCCCTAATGGTGATTTCCCTCTCCAAGGGTACGGTGAGTAGGTTGTTGTCTGCATCAACTCCCGTATAAACGGTCATGTTGGAAAATTCTGGAATGTAGGTTGAAATAGGGTCGTCCAATTTAAATTTGCCATCCTCATAGAGCGTCATCAATGCCGTACCTGTAATGGGTTTGGTCATGGAATAGATCTGCACGATGGTGTTCCTGTCCATTGGTTTCTTAGCTTCCTTATTGGCAAAACCAAAAGCATTATAGTAGACTTCTTGTCCTCCCTCCAAAATAAGCGCGGAAACACCAGCGACATTATTGGTTGCTACAAAGCGTTGAAGGACCGAATCTATTCGGGCTTTGGCCATTTCTGTAACGATGACTGGTTTTGGTGTAATTTCTTCGGATGGAGCCTCTTTACAGGCAGATAGACAAAGAAACAAGACAAGTAGTACACCCAGATTTTTCATAGGCCGCAGTTTTAAGTGATTTGCTCGATAATCGAGATTTGGTCTTCCGACAGTCGTCGGAACAATATATTAATTTCTTTAAATGGCTCATGGGCTTGCCACGAGGTGATTGACTAAAAGTACTACAATTTGATGGAGTACAGGTGTTGACAGCACATTTAGAAACGCATGTTGTCGATATTACAAGCAAACGCACGATGTGGTCAAGGGCCGGAATTTTCTTAAGGAAAAGAAAAGGGGTATGGGGTGAAAATCAGTTCAAAATACCGATGGATGCATAAATATGGCGTATAAAATCGGTTTCTTTTTTATGGATAAACCCGTCGGATAACGTTACTTCCATTAACATTTTCGCAAGTCTTTTTTTTATCCGTTGGTAATTTTTTTAAGATCACGATGCTTTGCCGTGTATCCAAACTACGTGCCTGAATCAAAAAATTACTATCGAAACCGATAACTTCCATAAGGTGTCGAACCATATCCAATTCACCGGTATGTACTTCCCCATCGGCCAGGTTTACAGCTTCTATAACATTGACGATGGCCAGTTTTTCAGGTATATCGAATGTCATATTATACCATTTGCTTCTCCTTGATCTCGAAAGGTTTTAGGGCCAGGTACGCCCTATCCACCGACCTGATATTTTCGAACACTAATAACAGGCGTAATCCGTTGCGGGTATTTTTCTCCTTTATTTTACAGGTTTGTGCATGGTTTTGAACGTATTGCAATACGCCGGTAAAGGTGTTGGTCTGATAGAATGCCGATTGCTGATCACTTATAAAATACCCGATCATCTTCCCTTGTTTCATCACAATCTTCTCTAGCCCGATACTATTTGCAATCCACTTGATACGTACAGAATTCAATAGATCGGCCGCCTCATCGGGGAGCTCCCCAAAGCGGTCCACCAATTGCGCCTCGAATTTTTGAAGGGCCTCCTCGTCCTTTATTTGGTTCAGGTCGGTGTAGAGGGTAAGTCTTTCGGTAATGTTATTGATGTAATCATCGGGAAAAAGCAATTCAAAATCCGTATCGATTTGGGTTTCCTTGACAAAGATTTTTTCATGCGGGCCTTCCACTTCATCGTACAGGTCCTTGAATTCGTTCTCTTTAAGTTCTTCAATGGCTTCGGCCAAGATTTTCTGATAGGTCTCAAAGCCGATTTCATTGATGAACCCACTCTGTTCGCCACCCAGTAGGTCACCAGCACCCCTAATTTCCAAATCCTTCATGGCGATGTTGAATCCACTGCCCAATTCGGTAAACTGCTCTAGGGCTTCGATACGTTTTCTGGCATCGGTGGTCATCACTTCGTAAGGCGGCGTTATAAAATAGCAAAAGGCTTTTTTATTGCCACGACCCACACGACCGCGCATTTGGTGAAGATCGCTAAGGCCGAAATTATTGGCATTGTTGATAAAAATGGTATTCGCGTTGGTGACGTCCAGACCACTTTCGACAATGGTGGTGGAAACGAGAACATCAAATTCGCTGTTCATAAAACTGAGCATAAGGCCCTCTAGTTTTTTACCTTCCATTTGGCCATGGCCGATCCCTACTTTGGCATCGGGTACGAGGCGTTGGATCATCCCCGCAACTTCTTTGATGTTTTCGATACGGTTGTGAATGAAGAATATTTGTCCGCCACGTTCGATTTCATAGCTTACCGCATCCCTAATGGTTTCTTCATTGAACCGTATGACCTGACTTTCGATGGGGTATCGGTTCGGAGGCGCGGTGGTAATGGTAGAGAGGTCACGGGCGGCCATGAGGCTAAACTGTAACGTACGTGGTATGGGTGTTGCGGTGAGCGTAAGCACATCCACGTTTTCTTTGATCGACTTTAGTTTATCCTTTACGGAGACCCCGAATTTTTGCTCTTCATCAACGATCAGTAGTCCGAGGTCTTTGAACTTCACATTTTTATTGACCAATTGGTGCGTACCGATAATGATATCGACCTTACCGGCCTGTAAGTTCTGCAAGGTTTCTTTTTTTTCTTTTGCCGTGCGAAAACGGTTCAGGTAGTCCACGGTCACCGGCATTTCCTTGAGCCGTTCCGTGATGGTGCGATGGTGCTGAAAGGCCAAAATGGTCGTAGGGACCAAAATTGCCACTTGCTTGCCATTGTCCACCGCTTTGAAGGCTGCACGTATGGCTACTTCTGTTTTTCCGAAACCGACATCCCCGCAAATCAAGCGGTCCATCGGGCGTTCGCTTTCCATATCCCTTTTAATATCCTCGGTAGCGGTGCTTTGGTCGGGCGTATCCTCGTAAATGAAGGAGGCCTCCAGTTCGTTTTGCAGATAACTGTCCGGGCCATATTGAAAGCCCTTTTCAAGCCTACGCTTGGCATAGACCTTAATAAGGTCAAAAGCGATTTTTTTGACACGTGTCTTGGTCTTGTCCTTGATTTTTTTCCAGGCTCCTGAGCCTAACTTGTATATTTTTGGTGGGGCTCCGTCCTTTCCGTTGAATTTTGAAATTTTGTGCAGGGAGTGGATGCTTACATACAAGATATCCCGCTCCCCATACATCAATTTTATGGCCTCCTGTTTTTTACCTTCAACATCGATTTTTTGCAGGCCTCCAAACTTACCGATACCGTGGTCGATGTGGGTGACATAATCGCCGATTTCAAGTTTGTTGAGTTCTTTTAGGGTGATGGCCTGTTTTTTGGCGTAGCCATTCTTAACATGAAACTTGTGGTAACGTTCAAAAATCTGGTGGTCGGTGTAACAGACCAGTTTTTGATCGTCATCTACGAAGCCCTGGAACAAAGGGAAGACAAGGGTCTGGTAATGTACCTTCTCGTTTACCTCTTCAAAAATGGCATGAAACCGTTTCGCCTGCTGCTCACTGGCGCAGAAAATGTAGTTGGTATATCCGTTCTCCCTGTAGCCGTTCAAATTTTCGATCAACAAGTCAAATTTTTTGTTGAACGACGGTTGGGGCTTGGTATGGAAATTGATCGTATTGGTTTCGTCCTTTTGGGCATCCATGGAAAGAAGCTTGAAACCGCGCAGGTTCTTTTTAAACTCGATACCGCCCATAAACAGCTCTTCCGGTTGGGCGTGTTTGATATCTTCGGATAGTCTTGAAAAGGCCTCTTTTGCCTTGTCGAAAAAATCGTCCAATCTACCGAACAAAAGATCCGTGTTTTTTGAAAAGACCAAGGTATTCGAAGCGATATAGCTCAGAAAGCCCTGGCGTTTCTCCAATAAAAACTTATTGGCCATATTGGGTACGATGGTAATCGATTTTACCTTTTCGGTAGAGAGTTGTGTTTCTACATCGAACGTTCTGATGCTATCGACTTCATCACCAAAAAACTCGATGCGGTAGGGTTCATCATGCGAAAATGAAAACACATCCACGATACCGCCACGAACGGAAAATTCTCCAGGCTCCGTTACAAAATCGACCCGTTTGAATTTATATTCAAAAAGTACCTCGTTCAGAAAGTCGAGAGACAGCGAATCACCCAGCTTCATTTTTAAGGTGCTCTTGTCCAGTTCTTTTCGCGTGACCACTTTCTCGAAAAGGGCATCTGGGTAGGTGACGATGATGGCAGGTTTTTTTCTTGAATTTATCCTGTTCAAAACCTCGGCGCGCAAGAGCACATTGGCATTATCGGTTTCTTCGATCTGGTAGGGTCTTCTGTAACTTCCGGGATAGAAGAGCACATCGTTTTCCCCGATCAATTTTTCGAGATCGTTCAAGTGGTAGGCGGCCTCTTCCTTATCGTTGAAAATTGCTAAGAGCGGACACGCCGTCTTACCGAACGTATCGGCCAAAACAAAGGATAACGAAGAGCCGGTAAGGCCCTTTAACCGTATGTTTACAGCATCTGTATCTTGGCTTTGGGCAATGGCATTCTGCAGTTTCCCGAGTTGGGGAGACTGTGCGTACCGTTGTAGGATGGAAGAATGACTCAACAGCTAAATTTTAGTGCAAATATAAGCAACACCAAACAATGGATACGATTCATTTAAATTGAATATGAGGTAGATTTTGACCCAAAAAAAAGGGAACTTAGGAGGTCGTCAAAAAAGAATGGAAAAATGGATCTACAATTAAAGGATAAAAAGGCATTGGTTACCGGTTCTACCAAAGGGATTGGTAGGGCCATCGCAGAAACCTTGCTAAAAGAGGGCGCTGAGGTAATCATTAACGGGAGAAGTGAAAGCAGTGTAGAAGATGCCCTCTGTGCAATCAATAACACTATCGATGGGGCGAAGGTTTCTGGTATTGCTTGTGATTTTTCGAAACCCGATGAAATAGAGGCGTTGATCAGTGCTTCGGGAAACTTGGATATAGTGATCAACAATGTCGGTATTTTTGAGCCAAAGGAGTTCCTGGAAATTCCCGATGCGGATTGGCAACGGTTTTTCGAGATCAACGTCATGAGCGGCGTACGGATGGCACGGGCATTTTTACCATACATGTTGAAACAGGATTGGGGCCGTATAATTTTTATATCCAGTGAAAGTGGTATCAATATTCCAGAGGAAATGGTACATTACGGGATGACCAAAACTGCGCAATTGGCACTGTCGAGAGGAATCGCAGAGTCCACTAAAGGAACTTCGGTGACCGTAAACTCCGTATTACCTGGTCCTACATTGTCAGAAGGCGTCAAAGAATTTGCAGGAATTGGGGAAGGGCAATCGCAGGAAGAGGTCGAAAAGGAATTTTTTAAAACGGAACGGCCCACTTCATTAATACAGCGTTTTGCCACCACACAGGAAGTTGCCAAT
>JBARCC010000295.1:0-4345 GCA_049793635.1 Maribacter sp.
ATTCGATCTGTTGGACGCAGCCGAATCCAAACTGTACGATGTTACCCAAGGAAATTTGAAACGCTCTGCCGAAACGGCCCAAGATTTGGTCATTCAGGCAAAAAAGCGGATTGAGGAGATTGCAGGAAAGGAAGGCATGAGCGGTATACCCTCTGGATTCGATAAAGTGGATAAACTTACTTCTGGTTGGCAGCCCAGTGATTTGATTATAGTAGCGGCCCGTCCCGGGATGGGGAAAACAGCATTGACCTTATCCATGGCTAGAAATATGGCGGTGAATCAGAATATTCCTGTAGCCTTCTTTTCTTGCGAGATGTCTTCCGTTCAGCTTATTACGCGTTTGATTTCTTCGGAGACCGGACTTTCATCTGAGAAATTGAGGACCGGTAAATTGGAAAAGCACGAGTGGGAGCAACTCAATGTGAAGGTGAAGTCCTTGGAAAAGGCCCCATTGTTTATAGATGATACCCCGTCTTTATCGATTTTCGATCTTCGTGCAAAAGCCAGGAGATTGGCTTCGCAACATGGTATAAAAATGATCATGATCGATTATTTGCAATTGATGACCGCCGGTGGAAGTCAAAAGGGCGGTAATCGTGAACAAGAAATTTCTACGATATCAAGAAACTTAAAGGCCTTGGCCAAAGAACTGAACGTTCCCGTAATCGCCTTGTCGCAACTTTCAAGGGCAGTGGAGACCAGAGGTGGAAGCAAAAGACCGATTTTATCCGACCTAAGGGAATCGGGCGCTATTGAACAGGATGCAGATATTGTATCGTTCATTTATAGGCCCGAATATTATAAAATTGAGGAGTGGGATGACGAGGAGCGTACGCCCACACAGGGTCAAGCAGAGTTCATTGTGGCCAAGCATAGAAATGGTGGGCTGGAGAATATACGTCTTAAGTTTATCGGTAATCAAGGGAAGTTCGATAATTTGGATGATTTTGACTCCCCATTTGAATTTCAATCAAAAATGAATGCCAACGAAGAAAATCCGTTCATCACTAAAAACCTGCCGTCCACTAATGATGCTTTTGGAAGCAGCATGAACGATAATCCAGATTTTGAGGAAGATAACGACGTTCCCTTTTGAGCGGATTAAAATCTCAGCCGTTTCCGAGGCTTTCTGATGGGTATTTTTCCTTGTGCATTGGTGACTTTCGACTTTTTCCACGCGAAAGTGGGTGTAAACTATTTTTTGAGAAGGTTCTTTTCGTACAATCTTTTGGTCAAAACCTTAAAGGTCACCATATCGGTTTAGTATAGGTTTAACGCGCATGCAAAATACGGAGCGTCATTTTTCGTTTATCTTTGATAGGAAGTAATCTCAGATGTATGCGAAACGGTCTTTTTTCTTTTTTCTTTTTTCTTTTTTTCTTACCTATTTCCGCCTCTTCGATTTTGATTCCGATGGACTCGGACACCCAAAAAAATCACCTTAAAGCGTACGGAATTACCTATTGGGTGCTTGCGGAACAGCAAAAGGTACAATGGTTGCTCAATTACAGGGGTGGCTCGTTCTTACTGCCCGATGGCGAAAGTATACGTAAAGAATGTCAGATACGAGGCGTTAGTTTTGAGGTGTTGTCCGATGGTCAGGCCAATGCGATACTCGATGAAATTAGTAGCCCTTCCAAAAACCAAGACGCCGTCATACTAGAGAAAGCACCTAGGATCGCAGTGTATTCCCCGATGGATAATCAGCCATGGGACGATGCGGTAACCATGGCATTGACCTATGCAGAAATTCCGTATACGACCATTTACGATGAAGAAGTGCTAGGGGATAAGCTGGCATTGTACGATTGGCTTCATTTGCACCATGAGGATTTTACAGGGCAATATGGTAAATTTTATGGAGCCTACAGGGCTACTCCTTGGTACATCGAGGGAAAGAAAAATGCCGAGGACTTGGCAAAAAAAATGGGGTTCAACAAAGTATCGGAGGAGAAAGGGGCGGTTGCAGGTAAAATCAGAAACTATGTAATCGGTGGAGGATTCATGTTTGCCATGTGTTCGGCTACCGATAGTTTTGACATCGCCCTTGCAGCGGAAGGGGTCGATATCGCCGAACCGATGTTCGATGGTGATGCTTCAGATCCCAATTACCAAGCAAGTTTAGATTTTGGAAAAACCTTCGCATTTACCGATTTCGTATTGGAACGTAGTCCGCTCAAATATGAATTTTCGTCTATAGACATGACAGATAAAAGAGGGAACGTTCCAAAAGAATCTGATTATTTTTCACTGATGGATTTTTCCGCTAAATGGGATCCGGTTCCTACCATGCTTTGCCAAAACCATACGTCATTGGTAAAAGGTTTTATGGGGCAGACGACTGCGTTCACCAGGTCACAGATAAAACCTACCGTGCTTGTTCTTGGAGAGAATAAAATCAACGAAGAGGCACGCTATATCCATGGCATCAAAGGGAAGGGATTTTTTACATTCTACGGGGGTCATGATCCTGAGGATTATCAGCATAGGGTGGGTGACCCAAAGACAGAGCTTGAATTGCACCCCACATCCCCTGGATACCGGTTAATCTTGAATAATGTGTTGTTCCCAGCGGCCCAGAAAAAGAAGCAAAAAACCTAGAAAAGGGGACTAAACTATATAACCTGATGCATCTAGCTTTTAAGTCTGCACCCCATTTGTGGATTCAAACAATAGAGTGGTTGCCATGGTCCCTGATCTTGCAGAAAATGAATTACCGCTTACCAATTACTAATTTCGCTAACATGCGCTCGACTCCAAAATTATCGTTGCTAGACGTAGCGTATTTTGCTATTTTTTTTACGTTGGGATGTGCATTTTCCATCGCAAAACTGAATTCGGAAAGCGCCAACATTTCCAAATCGTTATTGTAATCCCCAAATACCATAACTTCATTGGAAGCAATTCCGTAAAGATTCATTACGCTTTGTAGGGCGTAACCTTTGTGGGCATTAAGGCTCGATATATCCAACCAATTTTCTCCAGAGACCTTCACTTTTAGTTTATCCTCCAGGTGTTTTAGGTTAGGATAAATAAATTGCTCTGAACTTTCATAATGATAAATGGCAATTTTTAGAATTTCTCCCGAATGGGATTCTAAATCCTCCAGAATTTCGAATTCGGTATAATACTCCTTTAGTTTCTCGACAAAAGCATCAGATTTTCCGGTGATGAACGCATTTTGTTTACTGCAAAGCACTGGGTGTATATCGGTCAAAGTATCAAGAACTTGAAGAACTTCTCGTTGATGATTACGGGATAGGGGGGTAGAAAGCAGCTCACGATGTTGATGCATTACATAACCCCCATTTTCGGCAATCACGATAATGTCATTTTTAATGGGCTCTAACTTATCGATAATACTATTGTATTGTCGACCACTGGCGGCGACAAAATGTATCTTTCTCTTTTTTAGTTCTTTGAAAAGGTCGAAAAAACGGCTGCTAACCTCGTGGTTGGAATTTAATAAGGTACCATCCATGTCGGTAACCACCATTTTTATCTTAGATAAATCCATAATTATACGTTCGATCTGCAAAGGTATTCCAAAGGGGTATAATAGGAGCGTACTCGCTAAAGTTTTATCTTTATTCCCAAACATATAATCGAAATGAAAGACTAGTCTCTATAGTGCATGGAACAGTCTTTACGGGAGTTTTATTGACCTGCCCGGTAATACGTCATCTAAACGGTTACAAAGAATGAAATTTTATCAAAAAGAATTGACCTTAATGCCTTACCCTAGGGGTTATCATATTATCACAGAGGATATCGTAAGGGCTATTCCAGAAATTAAACAGATAGATAGGGGAATGGTACAGGTCTTTATCAAACATACTTCTGCTAGCGTAACGATTAACGAAAATGCAGACCCAACGGTTAGGGATGATTTTGAATCGCACATGAATATAGTGGTTCCAGAAAACGCCCCTTATTATCGTCATGATTATGAGGGTGCGGATGATATGCCCGCCCACATCAAAGCTTCCTTAATGGGAGCATCCGTTCAAATTCCCGTGACTCGGGGTAGGTTGAATTTGGGAATCTGGCAGGGAATTTATCTGTGCGAACATCGGAATACTGCCTCTGGAAGAAATCTAGTGATGACCATGTGGGGAATTTAACATTTTTGAGTATCTTAAAATAAATTTAGAACGTATGACCACGGAAGAATCTATTTTAAATAAAATACAAATCCTTATCACGAACCATTTCGACTCCCCACAAAAAGCTTTCGATTTTTTTGATGAGGACCATGATCAAAAATTAACAAAATCTGAAATTACGAAATTGTTGAAAGAGGCTGAAATTAGTGGATTTCTGCGTGGAATTGTTTCTTCAAAAC
>JBARCC010000296.1:0-8315 GCA_049793635.1 Maribacter sp.
GGCGGGGGTACATCGGCCATAGCCCTAGCAGAAACGTTCGATAGAAGTGAACTGATTTTACCCGCTATATTGGTAGGAACCTTGGGAAATGCGCTGGGTACCTATTTGGGATTTTTGGTGACCTATCTCTTGTAACCTTTATTTGCCTTCACTACCCGCATAGTTCTTCCAATCTTTCTCCTTGTAGATATTGTCGCCAAAGTAACGTGCAATATTCAAGAAAGGTTTTGGTTTTTGGTAACCGGGCACTGGGGAAAGCATGTTCAGTTCCTCATCCAAAAAAATCGTGGTGGGGTAGCTCATTCTACCTTGCATTAAGGTTGCGGCGAACTCATGGTATCCATTTCGGCCAGAAGGGATAAAGGTATAGGTCTTTCCTTTGAATTCTATGGGCTCTTTGCCTTCACCGTCCATTTTTACCATATAAAAATGTTCGGCCATGTAGGCGGCCACCTCGGGATTTTGAAACGTATCCTTGTCCATTTTTTTGCACCATCCGCACCAATCGGTGTACACATCGATGAACACTTTTTTAGGATTTTTATCCGTTTCGACTCGTTTTGCAGCTTCCTCCCAAGTAAGCCAAGTGACCTCTTGTGCCGTAATTACGGTGGTAAAAAGCATGAATACGAATAAAAAAGGAAGCCTTTGAAAACGGGATGAATAGAACCTCATGTTTTTTTTGCGGTATTAGTCCAACAACTATACCAAAACTAACGTATTTTTCCGCTCTTTATTTTGCCTTCGCAACTTCTTCCTCGACCTTGAATAAGGTCTTGATGTCCACCTGATTTCGAATCAGGTCATCAAAGGTTTCACGTTCACGGATGAGAATGGCTTTTCCATGGTGCCAAAGTACCTCTGGGGGCCTAAATCTCGAGTTGTAATTACTGGCCATGGTAAAGCAGTAGGCACCGGCGTTTTTGAAACATAGAATGTCTCCTTCGGTAATTTCGTTGATTCGTTTGTTGCTCGCAAAAGTATCGGTCTCGCAGATGTAGCCGACCACCGAATAGTACCGTTCCCGACCTTCGGGGTTTGAAATGTTTTTTATGGCATGTGTGGCACCGTAAAGCATAGGCCGTATCAAATGGTTGAAGCCAGAATCTACGCTTGCAAACACAGTGGACGTCGTTTGTTTGACAACATTTACCTTGGCCAAAAACACACCAGCTTCACTGACGAGGAATTTGCCAGGCTCGAACGCTAAGGTCAAGTCTTTGCCGTATTCTTGGCAAAAATCGTTGAATCGCGAGCTTAACTTTTTTCCCAATTCCTCGATATTGGTCTCAATATCACCTTCTTTATACGGGACTTTAAAACCGCTCCCAAAATCGATAAAATCTAGATTTTTAAAATTCTTTGCGGTATCGAAAAGTATTTCGGAAGCATACAGAAACACGTCGATATCCAAAATATCACTCCCAGTGTGCATATGAATACCGTTGATGTTCATTTTGGTGAGCTCCACAATGCGAAGCAAATGTGGAATTTGATGTATACTGATACCGAATTTAGAATCGATGTGCCCTACCGAAATATTAGAATTACCTCCGGCCATTACATGCGGATTGATGCGTATGCACACCGGTACACTTGGATGCTTGCTTCCAAATTGTTCAAGAATGGAAAGATTATCGATATTGATACGCACGCCGAGTAACGAAGCCTCCTCTATTTCTTCCAAGGATACGCCGTTCGGGGTAAAAATGATGGATTCGGGGTGAAAACCCGCTAAAAGACCTAATTTAACTTCTTGAATCGAAACGGTATCCAAGCCACTTCCGAGACTGTTCATGAGCCTTAGGATGGTAATGTTGGATAACGCTTTCGCCGCATAATTGAGTTTCAATTTCTTGACCGAACTAAAGGCATCCGTTAATCTCTTGAACTGGGAAATTATTTTTTCAGAGTCATATACATATACTGGGTCCCCATAGGTTTTTGCGATATGCACCAAATCTTCATTTCTCATAGTATCAAAGTTTTTACAAATTTAGTCCTCTAATCGGTCAGTTACAAAATAATCCATTGAATTTAAATAAAAATAACAAAATGTGATATATGAAACAATTTGAAAAGGTAGATTTGTTTTGTTCCCTTTGGAAGTCGTCGTATTTTTAGGGTATGAAAATACCTTTTTTTCCATTGCAGTCTATTTTTTTTCCGGGAGAGACCGTTCCGTTGCATATTTTCGAGGCTCGTTACAAGCAGCTTATCAACGACTGCAGGGCAGAGGCCGTAACCTTCGGAATACCCGTTTTTATAAACAATAAAATGGAGTATGGCACCGAAGTGCAGTTGGTGGAGGTGGTCAACTCCTATGACACGGGCGAGATGGACGTCGTCTGCGTCGCCCGGCAAGTATTCAAAGTGCTCACCTTCGATCGTCAAATGACAGGGAAACTCTATGCGGGTGGGATCGTCAAATTAATGGATTATGATTACGAGGCGACCGACGAAAAGAAACTGACCATCCTGAACGGAATCCGGCAATTGTACATGATGATGGACGTACCTTTTAAGGAGTACGGGGTCGAGGAGTTCAATAGTTTTACACTGGCCCACAAAATCGGCCTCTCGTTCGAGCAAGAATACCAACTGTTACAGATGCCAAAGGAAAACGACAGGTTGAACTTTATAGGGGTTCACTTAACTTCGACCATCACCGTATTATCGGAAGTAGAACGCACGAAAAAACTCATTGAACTCAACGGTCATTTCAAGAATTTTGACCCTTTGGATTTCAAGGACCTGGAAACGTAGACCTGAATTCTTTGAGCAAGTTTAAGGCGTTTCAACCGATTAATTGAATTCCATGCCCCAATTAGTGCCCAGTATTTTTAAATAATTACCTGCTGTTGCCTATTTTTGTCTAACAATTAAAATCACCATATATATGAACCTTCACGAATATCAGGGAAAAGAGATATTAGCAAGTTTTGGGGTGCGCATTCAACGAGGAATTGTCGCCCATAACACCAAAGAGGCTGTTGATGCGGCTAAGCAATTGACCGCCGAGACCGGGACAGGTTGGCACGTTATAAAAGCGCAGGTCCATGCCGGTGGTCGTGGAAAAGGGGGCGGTGTAAAACTGGCCAAGAATTTAAAGGAGGTAGAGGAAATTGCAGGACAGATCATAGGCATGAACTTGGTAACCCCACAGACATCTGCCGAAGGTAAAAAAGTACACCAAGTGCTTGTTGCCGAGGATGTTTATTATCCCGGGGATAGTGAAACGAGCGAGTTTTATATGTCCGTTTTATTGAATAGGGCTACGGGCAAGAACATGATCATGTATTCTACGGAAGGTGGAATGGACATTGAAGAGGTAGCCGAAAAGACACCTCATTTGATCTTCACGGAAGAGATCGATCCTGCTACGGGGATTTTAGGGTTTCAAGCTCGAAAAATCGCTTTTAATCTAGGACTGTCGGGTACGGCGTTCAAAGAAATGACAAAATTCGTGACCTTATTGTATAAGGCATATGTAGAAAGTGATTCTAGTATGTTCGAAATAAACCCGGTATTAAAGACTTCGGATGATAAGATTATGGCGGTTGATGCCAAAGTCTCTATAGATGACAATGCATTGTACCGAAGAAAGGAGTATGCCGATATGCGTGATTTACGTGAAGAGAATCCTATCGAGGTCGAAGCTAGGGAAGTAGGGCTTAACTATGTGGATTTAGATGGGAATGTGGGTTGTATGGTCAACGGCGCAGGTCTGGCCATGGCAACTATGGATTTGATTAAAATGGCGGGTGGTGAACCGGCGAACTTTTTGGACGTTGGCGGTACCGCAGATGCGAAAAGGGTTGAGGAAGCGTTCCGTATTATTTTAAAGGATGATGGTGTAAAGGCAATCCTTATTAATATTTTTGGGGGTATCGTACGTTGTGATCGGGTAGCGCAAGGTGTAGTAGATGCCTACAAGAACATGGGAGACGCCATGAACGTACCCATTATCGTTAGGCTTCAAGGCACCAATGCAGAACTTGCAAAAGAAATCATCGACAACTCCGGGCTTGCAGTTCATTCTGCGGTTCAGTTTCAGGAGGCTGCCGACAAGGTAAAAGCGGTGCTGAGCTAATCGAAATATAAAATCAATATATAGAAGGCTATCCAATAGGGATGGCCTTTTTTTATGGGAAGCTTTTATAGTAATGTAATTGGAATCCATTTTGCAGTGGTAAAAAGCGGGCCATCGGTTTGCTTAAGGAGGTTTAACATCCTAATAAAAACATATAGGACCAGGATTTTTTGTTATAGGCATCCTATATATAACGAAGGTAGCTGTAGCTTATGTTCAATTTTTAGAATGTTTAACTTCATCTCGATCGTAACGATCTGTAGCTAGCATCGTCTTTATAGTAATTCATCATCAATCAATTAGTAATCGATCTTCAGTAACACTGGGGATAAAAACAAAAAGTCATGAGAAAATTAAGTTTAGCATGGGTAGCTGCAATGCTGCTAACCACAAGTACAATATTGGCCAACGACAACACGAAGGTTGCGCCTACCGAAAGTCTTTCCTTACAAATATCCAAAATGCTTGCCGACAACAGCTTTTCGGAAATGGAGTTGGATTTGACCGGTCAAATACGGTTTACCTTAAACTCAAAAGGGGAAATCGTGGTCTTGTCCGTGGATACTCCTTTTAAAAATTTGGAGCGTTTCGTAAAAGGAAAGCTGAATTACCAAAAGGTAGATTTGGAGAAGGTCGAGGAAGGTAAAATCTATACCGTTCCTGTGACGATTAAGGCGCAATAGGCGCTACCATACGCCATACATCCTGATGCGTTCAAATGCGTCAGGATTTTTTTTTGTTTTTATATTTAACAGGAGAAAGCGCTTTATCGACCTTCTTGAGTTGTCGTCTTTTGAAATCTCCCTTTTCAGATTCTTTTTTTGGAGTTTTAGACGGTACATTTTGAGTCCCCAAGAGGACCTCTCCCGGATTTTTCGGATGTTCTTTCGTTCCCCGTAAATGAATGACCAAACCGTTTAGGAAATTACGAAGCACTTGGTCGCCACATTCCATATAATTGGGGTGGTCTTCTTTTCTAAAAAAAGCACCTAATTCACTTTTTGATATTTTAAAATCTACAAGTTCTAGGATGCTTACGATGTCATCATCCCTAAACTTTAAAGCCACCCGTAATTTTTTGAAGATATCGTTATTCGTCATCGTTTCGTATTAGTCTTCGCAAGATATTATAAAATTAGGAAAGCTGCAGTTGATGGGGTGCTATAAATAGCAATGTGGGTCTATGCAGTGCGCTATACTATAGAAATGCGGCATCCACATTTCGAATGGTATGGTATAAGGGGAACTTTCCTTTGCTTGCCTATGGATTCTTAAGCATTTGAATTTCAGCGATGGGCTTTTATACGGTGAATTAAGGTTTTGTAAGTAGATTAAATTGAGGTATTTAACGCATTTGAAATACTTTAATGACGCTTTCGAAGTTATAGTAGAAACTACTATTTAGCACTTAAATCTATGCCCACTACCAAAGAAAAACTAAGTATTCTCTCCGAGATGATCGCTTTTGCCAAAGTGAACGATAAGGTCAAGGAAGTGGAGTATGATTTTTTATTTTCAGTAGCGCAGCATCTCAATGTTTCTAAAAAGGAGTTTGATGGCCTTTTTACCGAACCGGTAAAGCATATCATTCCGAAGTCTCAGGCAGAGCGTATCGTTCAATTTCATAGACTTGTGCTGTTGATGAATATCGACAATAAGCAAGATTTGATTGAAATTAAAAGGCTGCACGACATGGGTTTGGCGATGGGGCTTCCGCCAGGGGCCATTCAGCAAGTGTTGTCGGTCATGCATCAATATCCCAATAAAATCATACCGCCAGAGGTGTTGATGAATATTTTTAAGGCATACTATAATTAAGACCAGGAGATAAACTCGGAATCGATTTTATGCAAATCCCTTTTATTTTCAATACTGGATTTGGCGTCTAAACGTAGTTGTTCCATCTCATCCTTAATAATATCCATTTGGTCAGAATCGATGACATGTAAGGTCAAGGTACGTAACATCTGCATCAATTTTCGCATCACGGTACTGTCATGTTTACAATACAGGCGATAGGTTGCCATTACGTTATAAAGCACTTCCTGAAACTTGGCGTTTTTTATCTGTACCCAATTCGTTTTTTCTACATCGGCCAAATATTCAAATTCGGACTTCTCGATCAAGCTTTGAAATAGTGAGGTCAGATAGTCTATCGTGTTCAGTGCCGTGCCCGGATCGTTTATGCCGGGAGACATTGCTTTTATTCCGATTTCGGTGATTTGCCTAAACCCATAGATATAATTTTCCCCAACCAACTCTTCCTTGCTGAACAATAAGGTTGCCATAACTTGGTCGATACCCTGTTTGGAAAGGGCCTTTTCGGAAAGGATGCCGACCGTATCCTCAAGAATAAACTGTCCCTTAAATAAGCGAACGATGATCTTCGTATCATGTTCCTTACAGACCTCTAACAGGTCCTCCTTGAGCACCCCATAGAAATAGCCATATTTATTGACGGTATAAGCTTCCCAATGTTCGGGTGTTGGGAACTCCAATACCATTGCTTTTTGGCTTTCGGCCAAGTACGCCAGTTCCGACTTTGTCCTTTTATGGATATTGGTCAAAATCGTTCCCACTTGAATGGCTTGCGAGATGTGATGAATGAAATAGATGAACGAGGCTAGGCAGATAACGGTTAAAATAATACTGATCAATACTGAGAAACCGGGTGTCTGATACGTTTTCTCTATAGGTTCGATGGATACCAAAATAAATATAGTGTACAAGATGGTCGCAATGTACAATCCAAGTACCACCTGATGCCTTTGATCGGAAATGATGCCCGGCAACACTCTTGGAGAAAAATTACTGGATGCTTGGTTCAATAATATCATGACCATTGAAAAACTAAACACCATGAGGGAAATGAGCCCGCCCGTAAGGGTACTTAACAAGGTTCTTGCGGTCTCCGTATTATTGATGACCAAGCCTGGGGCAACCTCTATGAGGTAGCCAGAAATATCTAGCTGTTCTAGATAGATCATAAAAGAGGCGAGCAGTATTCCTCCAAAAGAAATAAGCGAAGGGTAAAAAGCAATTTTATTTCTGATTTGATGAAAAATATTCTTCAATCTGTTCATAAAGGCAATTTGAAGATAAAGCTAGTAAAGGCTGACAATATCTTGGGGCTGAATGCATAATTATCCTACATTATTATTAAAAATGACATAATGGCATCATCTAGCAGTACAAAAGCGTCATATTGACATATTTTTAGATTCGGTATAAGGTTTGCTTTTAGTAAAGAAATGTGTAACGTAAATCTTAAAACATATCATTATGAGCTTAGTAAAAAGAAATGAAATTTTGTTTCCAGCAGTTATGAACGAAATTTTTAAACCAGACTGGTTTGGAGGAATGGAAAATTCAAGAACAGCATTACCCGCTGTAAACATTATGGAAAATGAAAAAGGATTTGAATTGGAACTTTTTGCACCGGGGAGGGTAAAAGAGGATTTCAACATCGAAATCGATGATGCCGTGTTGACGGTTTCGTCTGAATTAAAAGTAGATGAACGTGCAGAAAGCGTAAAATTTACCAGAAGGGAATTTAAATTGTCCTCTTTTAAAAGGGCTTTCAATCTTCCTGACACCGTAGCAACCGAGGGTATCTCGGCTCGCTATGAAAATGGAATTCTAAAGTTTAATCTTCCTAAAAAAGAAGAGGCCTTGCCTAAGCCAAAGCGGACTATCGAATTGGCGTAAGATTTTAAAGGGAAATCCATATGCAACGCAGCCTCAGGGTTTGCCCAAAGGGTCAAGTTGTAAAATTTTCATAGGTTGGTTTGGGTTGTTTAAGTTGAGAAGTGCTTCGAGAAATGGGAGCACTTTTTTTTAGGGCAAGGGTTCTGTTAAAATGGCCAAACAGGTCAGTATGCCTTCTCTGTAATTTCCCAGTCTAAGATTTTCATCGGGGCCATGAATGCTATTGTCAGGATTGGGAATTCGAATAGAGACCGCGGGTATGTCCAAGGTTTTTATAAAGGGGGCCATGGGTTGGGATCCACCGGTCGTTCTCATATTTATGAGGTGTTCGCCGAATACTTTTTCTAGGGCAGTATTTAAAAACGAGCCGATGGGAGCGTCCATATTCGTTCTGAATGGTTTTGAGCCAATTTTGTACGATAGGGAGGCTAGTTTTTTAAAGTTAGCCCTATCCTCGACCGTGGGAATACTATCCACTAAATGGAACCCTTGACCGAGTATATGGTTCTTTAAT
>JBARCC010000297.1:0-6320 GCA_049793635.1 Maribacter sp.
GTACAGGACAAAACGGCATCAATGGGTCAAATGGACCAAAAGGAGACAAAGGTGATAAGGGAGAAAACGGACCAAAGGGAGATAACGGCGGAAACGGCCCAAAAGGAGACAAGGGAGATAAAGGAGACCAAGGACCGCAGGGAAATCCTGCCACTGATGACCAGACCCTGGCTACAACTAATGCTCCGGGGAACATTTCCATTTCAGAAGGTAATTCTATTACCTTAAATGTAAATGATAACGATGCCGATGCCTCGAACGAAATTCAAGTGTTATCACAATCTGGAACTGGCATATCGTTAAGCAAGGGTGGAGGTTCTGCAAACATCATCAGCTCCAATACAGGCAATAACATTTCTGCCGGCACGGATGGAGGTGCTTATTTCAATAATCCTATGAAAGCATATGGAAAATATGACCAAAATACCAATACCGTATATACTGTGGGTTTAGCATCGTTCACTATTTTGGGTGTGGGCAGATACCGTTTAGGATTCAGTACTCCTAGGGCAAGTACCCACTATACTGTTCAATTGACAATCCATAAAACAACGACCCAAAATATTACTGTTTACGTGTTCGATCAAACGCAAACTAGCGTTGACGTCTATATCAGAAATAATGACTTGGCTCAACCGGCGTTCATGAATCAATCGTTCTCATTTACTGTTATAGAATAAGTAACTATGGGCAATTATCCCACATACAAATATATATTCTGTATTCTTTTGCTTTCGGTCATAAACGTACGGGCGCAGCTGATCAGAAATTTTGGTGACCTAGAGATACATGACAATGGTCAATTTGGAATTTACAATACAACGGTAAACGACGGGCAATTTTTAAGTTCAGGTGGATTGGTGGGGTTGTACGGCGAAACACCCTTTAGCATCATAGGAGAAAAATCCCCGATCCTAAGAGATTTGGAAATTGCCAATCAGGAAGGAATTAATTTGGGAGTTCCTATCTCCATTACCAACAATATCAATTTTATTTACGGGGATATTCTCACGGACAAATCAAATAGTTCCGTTTTTTTAGAAATGGTGGAAAGCGCATTTTACACAGGTGCCACTAATTTCTCCAAAACAAATGGGCGATTAAAAATCGACATCAGTAGTAATTTTATTGCTCCCGTTGGGGATGCAGACCTTTTACGGCCTATTTCCATAAATCCCCTATTCCCTACCTCCCAATATACAACGGCCTATTATTTTGACAATCCGCTTCTGGTGGCTTCAATCAATACCGATACTCACATTTCTGTAATGGATACCGAGTATTGGATATTAGAAGGAGAAAACCCGGTGAGCATTACCTTAAGCTGGAACGAGCGCAGCGGGCTTTTTTCAAAAGTAGATGCACTCAATACACTTAGTATTGCAGGCTACAACAAAACTACCCTAGAGTGGGAAAACTTAGGCAACAACAATCTTTTGGGTGATGTCAATAATGGATTCATAAGTTCAAATGAATTTTTACCGAGCGAATATGAAGTGATCACTTTCGGTATTTTGGAAGAAGCTGCAATAGCACCAACGAAACCCGAGATTCCAAATCAATATAATTACTATCTATCCGTCAATGGAGACGGCATCAATGATTTTTTATACATCAAGGAATTGGAAAATTACCCGGACAATGAGGTGCAGATCTATGATCGAAACGGACTTCTGGTTTTTCAGATGGAAAATTATACCAATGAATTCGATGGTTCTACAGGGGTGAACGTAGGCGCTGTTCACCGAGCTGCCGGATTACCCATTGGCGTTTATTTCTATCTAGCCTCCGTAAACAATGGTCAGTACACCATTCAAGGCTTTCTTTACTTAAACCGAGGCGAATAGTTCTTTACAGTATTTGGACACTTCATAGCTACGCTTCCAAAAGATACAGGCCCAACTTAATTTTCCAATAGGGCATTTGCTCCTCAAAATATTCGTAAAAGTCCTTTAGACCCTTGGCATCGGTCAGCCGAATTTTTGCATCTTCTAATTTCGCAAAGTCACTGGCATCTAAAAATTGATTCAAATCAAGGTCGCCCCCATCCTTATGTATTTTCATCATATGCCCATATATGGTATTTTCGGAAAGCCCCCTTATTTCGGCAATCGCCGTAACGGATAATCCCTCGGAAAACAAATCGAACGATTTCTCGTGGGTGGTCCGTTTTGGTTTTTTAGAAGTTGTGGATTTTAGATGACTCGCTATTTCCTTTAAAAATTCGGACGCATACTTCTCCAACTTGGCCTGCCCCACTCCCGAAACTTCCTTGAATTCCATTTCATTGGCAGGTAACTTTTCTTCCATATCCTTTAAACTGGCATCCCCAAAAACCACATAGGCGGGTACGCCCTGTTCGGTCGCTATTCGATGTCTAAGCAATCTTAGTTTTTCAAACAATTCGGTCGAACGTGACTTGACTTTGCCCTTTGTGGCTTTGACATCGTCCTGAACTTTTAATACGGCCAATTGTACCTTCCTTTTTGAAAAAAGTACCTCTTTGGCCAACGGCGTCAGTCCTAAACGAGCACCCTCCCTAAAATTGATATACAGCACCCCTTGATTCAGTAATTGAATTACATATTGCTGTACATCTTGCCATGAAATATCAGGAACGGCCCCGTAGGTTTTTACGTGTTGATAGCCTTTTTCAAGTACTTGGGCGTTCTTTGCGCCCCGCAGCACATCGATGACCACTCCCATGGGTTCTTTCTCTCCCAAACGGGCAACTGCTGAGCATATTTTTTGAGCCAGCACGGTGCCGTCGAAAAAAGCGGGCGGACGTTTACAAATGTCGCAATTACCGCAGCCTTTGGTCACGTGCTCCCCAAAATAGTTGAGAAGGGCAATACGCCTGCAACTTAAGGCCTCGGCAAACTGTTGCATGCGTTCCAATTTTGCATATTCGACTTCGGCATTCTCGCTTTGCGCGATAAACCTTCGTAATTGAACGACATCGGCATAGCTGTAGAACAACAGCGCGTGAGAGGGAAGGCCGTCACGACCCCCACGCCCGATTTCCTGATAGTACCCCTCGATGTTCTTTGGAAGGTTATAATGAATTACCCAACGCACGTTGCTTTTATCGATGCCCATACCAAAAGCAATGGTCGCTACGATGATCGGGACCCTATCGGTAATAAAATCCTCTTGAACGACCGAACGCTCTTCTGCAGATAATCCCGCATGGTAGGCCTTTGCCTTAAAACCTCCTTTTTGAAGTTTTTCGGCGATTTTTTCCGTGCTTTTGCGGCTTAAACAGTAGATGATACCACTTTCAAAGGGCCGTTCGTCCAAAAAATCAAGAATATAATTGAGACGGTCAAGGGCAGGTTTTACATCCAGGAAAATATTCGGTCTGTTGAACGAGGCCAAATGCCGGTTGGCATTCGGTATCCTCAATTGATGTACGATATCGTCTTGGGTCGTTGTATCGGCCGTTGCGGTCAGGGCCATTACGGGAAGTTCGGGAAATCTTTCTTTTAAGGTGCCCAAACGTGTGTACGCCGGTCTAAAATCGTGGCCCCAAGAAGAGATACAATGGGCCTCATCGACCGCAAAAAGACTGATTTTTAGCGTATTTAAAATAGCATCGAAAAACCCAAGGCTCTCGGGGGCTACATAAAAAAGTTTGAGTTCCCCGTTTTTCAATTTTTCAAGAACGGCTTGTTGTATATCTGCGGATTGGGAACTATTGTAGTACGCCGCGGCAATGCCGTTGGCCTGCAACACATCGACCTGATCTTTCATTAAGGCAATGAGCGGAGAAATGATAACGGCCGTACCCGGTAAGGCGAGTGCGGTCAACTGATAACAGAGCGACTTCCCACCGCCCGTGGGCATAATCGCCAACACATCCTTTTGTGACAACCCATCCTCGATAATGGCCAATTGGTTGGGCTTGAATGAATCGTAACCGAAGTGCTTTTTTAATAAGGGAACTAGTTCTTGTTGTGTCGTGGTCATGTTTTGCAAAAATAGGGAGTTAAAAACGTCTTTGCGAGCGAAGCGAAGCAAACTGTTGAATTGGTGTCCCAAAGTAACAGACCACTTCGCTACCCTCGTGAAGACAAACTAGCTTATTTTCCCAACATCAATAATTCATTGCATTTTATCTCGGTAATGTATCTCTTCTCCCCTTCTTTGGTTTCGTAGGAGCGGTGCATCAACTTCCCTTCTACGGCCACTTGTTTCCCTTTGGTCAAGAAGTTCTCTACAATTTCTGCCGTTTTCCCCCATGCTACGATATTATGCCATTGGGTGTCCTCCACTTTTTCGCCCTTGGCATTTTTATAACTATCGGTGGTCGCAATCGAAAATTTCGCGACTTTCGTACCGCCTTCCAAATTTACGATTTCTGGGTCTTGCCCAAGGTTTCCAATTAACTGTACGCTGTTTTTTAGTGCATTCATCATCTTTTAATTTAATGGTTCATAAGTATATTCCGGCAAGCCTCCTTGACTTGACACTACAAACCTAGAGCTACCTTCAAAAAAAAATCGGTCGCTAAACGCTTACTATCGTTTGTTATCGTTTACAGTCGACTAAAAACTTTTTTTAAGTTGATTATCAATGTTTTAATAAATTACGGATTGAAAATTATCCTGTACATAAATTTTAAAAAATTATGTTTTGTACTGTTTTAGTGGCTTTGAAGCCCGTCAAAAAAATGCTTTTCACACCCCTAAATTTGCATCCCAAGGCACGATTCCCCAAAACGTAATAAAGAAAATCTCAAATGATGATGTCAGCCATCAAAGCCGAAAATTTTATAATTGTACAATTGATTCAATAGCCTTTTCTCTAAAATCTTGTACCTTCAAAAACTAGAATTATAAATGCCCCAAAATGAAAGCATGCTATCCTCGTCTATTCCTATTCGCCTTTTTTAGCGTATGTCTTACCCTCCAAGCGCAGTACACTGTGAACGAGGACCGACTGGAAAAAAGAATTATGGAACTGGCACAATTCGGAATTCAAGACAATGGCGAAACCGAAAGGGTAGCCTTTAGCGATGCCGATGTGGCCGCGCAGCAGTGGGCGGTTTCCCAATTGAAAGGATTGGGGATGGCGACCTTTATTGATTATGCGGGCAACATTGTCGCCAAACGATTGGGTACTGTTAAAAATGCAAAAACCATTTCTTTTGGCTCACACATCGACCGCGTGCCCGCTGGGGGAAATTATGATGGCTGCGTCGGTTCTATGGCGGCATTGGAGGTTATCGAGACTTTAAATGAAAATAATGTAAAAACGAAACATGCGTTAGAAGTCATCATTTTTTCAAATGAAGAGGGAGGCGTTATGGGCAGTAGGGCCATTGCAGGACACTTGGGGACTAACGCCTTGGACATTAAGAACACTACGGGATATACGATGGGCGAAGGCATTATGCGCTTGGGTGGGGACACCACGCGTATCGCCGAAGTCGCACGGAAAAAAGGCGATATTGCCGCATTTGTAGAACTCCATATTGAACAAGGGGGTATCCTTGAAAAAGAAAATCTTGATATTGGCATTGTGGAAGGCATTGTAGGCCTACAGTGGTGGAACGTAGTTTTTGATGGATTTGCAAACCATGCGGGTACCACCCCCATGAACGCCAGACAGGATGCACTTTTGGCCGCCGCCCGCTTCGTAATCGCCGTTAATGAAGTCGCCACTAGTTTTGAAGGTGCGCAAGTAGCTACGGTAGGCAGGATTTCCGCCGAGCCTGGTGCTCCAAATGTGATTCCCGGTAAGGTAACCACAAGTCTTGAAATACGTGATCTATCTTCCGATGTGATCAAAGAAGTCTATGGGGCCATAAAGCAACGAAGCGCTGAAATTAGCACCGCATCAGGGGTAGAAATCACGTTCGAAGCATTGGACACGACTGCTGACCCGGCAATCATGAATTCCGATATCCAAAAAGAAATCGAAAATAGTGCAGCATCCTTAGGCCTTAGCTATAAAACAATGCCCAGCGGTGCCGGTCACGATGCGCAAGATATGGCACTGATTGCCCCGACAGGAATGATTTTCGTGCCCAGCCGAGGTGGCATCAGTCACTCTCCTAAAGAATATACATCCCCGACCGATATGGCCAACGGCGCCAATGTGCTTCTACGTACCCTTTTGGCCCTTGATAAAAAATTACACTGATTTATTACTCGTATTCCATATTTTTTTTAATAATGTTATCTTTAGTATTTGCTAAACCCAAGAACACTCAAATGAAACTACGCACTACCCTTTTCGCAGCATTCCTGCTCTTTCAAGTTGCCATTGTAATTAGTCAAACTACTACAGAAATGGTAGCCGCCATTGAAAAAGAG
>JBARCC010000298.1:0-6546 GCA_049793635.1 Maribacter sp.
AAACAAGTAAAGGTGTACGATGTTTAAAGTTGTTTTGTTCGTATAATTCCTCTTTCTTTTCACGCTTTCTTAAAGAATACCGTTAAATTTGGGTTCTTAAAATGTATCGCCCATGAGCAAGGAAAAACAACGGAGGGAAGCACTTATTTATCATGCCAAGCCACAACCTGGAAAAATAAAAATCGTACCCACCAAACCCTACAGTACACAACGAGACCTTGCGCTGGCCTACTCCCCTGGGGTGGCAGAACCTTGCTTGGAAATCGCGAAGGACAAAGAAAATGTTTACAAGTATACTTCAAAGGGTAATTTGGTCGCCATTATCTCAAATGGAACCGCTGTTCTTGGTCTTGGGAATATTGGTCCGGAAGCTTCCAAACCAGTGATGGAAGGCAAAGCGTTGCTGTTCAAGATCTTTGCGGACATCGATGGTATCGATATTGAAGTGGATACGGAAGATGTGGATAAATTCATTGAAACGGTTAAAATGATTGCACCCACGTTTGGAGGCATCAATCTAGAGGATATTAAGGCCCCTGAGGCTTTTGAGATTGAAAGGCGGTTAAAAGAGGAACTTGATATTCCTGTGATGCATGATGATCAGCATGGTACGGCCATCATTTCAGCGGCCGCTTTATTGAACGCGCTTGAACTTGCAGGAAAGAAGATGGAAGATGTACGTATCGTGATCAGCGGTGCTGGGGCGGCAGCCGTTTCCTGCACAAAACTGTACAAGGCCTTCGGTGCAAAAGCGGAACATATAGTAATGCTCGATAGCAAGGGGGTCATCCGAAAAGATGCCGAATATCTAGCGGAATCCAAACTTGAATTCGCGACCGATAGAAAAATCGATACGTTGGACGAAGCCATGGTAGACGCCGATGTATTTGTGGGACTATCCATCGCCGATATCGTCTCGCCCGAGATGCTTACCTCAATGGCAGATAACCCGATCGTATTCGCCATGGCGAATCCTAATCCTGAAATTGATTACGATCTTGCGGTTGCAACACGCAAAGATATTATTATGGCAACCGGTAGGTCAGACCATCCCAATCAGGTCAATAATGTATTGGGTTTTCCTTTTATATTCAGGGGGGCGTTAGACGTTAGGGCGACCGCAATCAACGAAGACATGAAGATGGCCGCAGTAAAAGCGCTGGCCGATTTAACAAAACAGCCTGTACCAGAGCAAGTGAATATTGCTTACGGGGAAACCAGATTGACTTTCGGGAAAGAGTACATAATTCCGAAACCGTTCGACCAGCGTCTTATTTATGAGATACCCCCTGCCGTTGCGAAGGCCGCTATGGAAAGCGGTGTTGCCAAGGCACCTATATTGGACTGGGATAAGTACAAAGAGGAACTTATGCTGCGTTCGGGCAATGATAACAAGGTCGTTCGTTTGTTACATAGTAGGGCACGTTCCAATGCCAAAACCATCGTATTTGCGGAAGCCGATCATTTAGATGTTCTGAAAGCCGCCCAAATCGTTCATGAAGAGGGCATAGCCGTTCCCATTCTTTTGGGAAGAAAGGATATCATTTTAGAATTGAAGAAAGAATTGGAGTTCGATGCAGACTTGGTCATTATTGATCCCATGTCAGAAGAATTCGATGAACGCCACATTCGCTATGCCACCAAGTATTGGGAAAGTCGAAAGCGAAGTGGAGTCACCTTTTACAGTGCAAAAATAAAGATGCGCGAGCGAAATTACTTTGGGGCCATGATGGTGCTCGAGGGGGATGCCGATGGTATGATTTCTGGATATTCCAGGGCATACCCGACCGTCGTAAAACCCATTTTAGAGGTCATAGGCAGGGCCGCCGGTGTGAAAAAGGTGGCTACGGTGAACATAATGATTACCGAAAGAGGGCCCTTGTTTCTTGCGGATACTTCCATTAATATAGAACCCAATGCTGAGGAACTTGCAGATATTGCGCAGATGACCGCTAATGTAGCCTCTACTTTTGGGTTTGACCCCGTGTTGGCGATGTTGAGCTATGCCAATTTTGGGTCTTCTTCGCATCCGAATGCACGAAAGGTGCGCGAGGCGGTTCGCATGTTGCATGCCAATCAGCCCAATTTGGTGGTGGACGGGGAAATTCAGACCGATTTTGCCCTAAATAAAGAGTTACATCAAAGCAAGTTCCCGTTTTCTAAATTGGCAGGTAAGACGGTGAATACCTTAATTTTTCCGAATCTGGAATCTGCGAACATCACGTATAAGTTATTGAAAGAATTGAATAAGGCAGATTCTATTGGTCCTATCATGGTCGGCCTCCGAAAATCGGTACACATCATGCAATTGGGCGCAAGTGTCGATGAAATCGTAAACATGGCTGCCGTTGCGGTAATCGATGCACAAGAACGCGAAAAGAGAAAGAAGGCAAAATCTGTTTAAACTTTCGGTAGTAGTTGGTCTCGTTTATGTAATGGTCGGGGCAAGCAGGGAATGTTTTAACTAGGCTTTAAAAAAAAAGTTAAAAGTTAAAAGTTAAAAGTACAAAGTAACAAATGGAAGTATAAGGTCTTGGGTGAGCGTTTTGAGTACAACAAGTCTGTCTTAAACGATGCTTAATGCAGGTGTGCTTCATTTCATCTTGTATTTGAGAACCTGACACTTGTGTTCTAACTTGTTTTATGAACCATACCTAAGGCACGCGGGCTAAAGATAAAGCCTGTTTTTGAACAGTGCCTATCGGTTGATAGGATTGAATTTGAATTTGAGTTTTTTTTGAACTTGAACTTGAACTTGTTTTTTGAACTTGAACTTGATACCTAACACTTGTTTTGAGTCTGACTTTTTTTGAATTTGATTTTTGAACTTGAACTTGCCTTTTGAACTTGAACTTTAGTTAATGATACATCACCTAAGAGGAAAACTGATTGAGAAAAACCCAACGCATATCATTGTGGAATGCGCCGGTGTGGGCTATTTTGTGAATATTTCATTAAATACCTTCTCAAAACTTCCTGAAGATGAAAGTATTTCCATGTTTACCCACCTTCAGATAAAAGAAGACTCCCATACGCTCTACGGTTTCATGGAAAAATCTGAGCGTGAAATTTTCAGGTTATTATTATCGGTTTCCGGCATCGGATCTAGCACTGCCAGGACCATGCTTTCTGCAATGTCCCCTTCCCAAATACGCGATGCCATCGCCAATGGAGATGTTGCTGCCATACAGGCCATAAAAGGGATTGGTGTCAAAACGGCCCAAAGGGTAATTTTAGATCTCCGAGACAAAGTTTTAAAAGTATATGATATCGATGAACTTTCCCTTAGTGCAAACAATACAAATAAAGATGAAGCGTTATCTGCTTTAGAAGTTCTAGGCTTCGCACGTAAACAGGCAGAAAGGGTTGTCGATAAAGTGCTTAACCAAGATACTTCCCTAAGCGTAGAGAATATCATCAAACTCGCGCTCAAAAATTTGTAACAAGTTTGAAAAACGGGGCGATTAAAAATCTTAAAATTTCTTTTAAGCATATCTTTCTGTTCTTTTTAGTTTTTGCTTACACAGGAATAGCCCTGGCGCAAGAAACGGAAGAGCAGGAAATAGATTCGGTCAAGACGGGGTATGACCTTGGTCGTATCTTGCTCGAAAACCCGGAAAGTATCGTTTCCAAGTACATATATGACCCGAACCTTGATCGCTATATCTATAATGAAAGTGTGGGGGATTTCAACATCGGGTATCCCATTATCCTTACCCCAGAGCAGTATTTCGAGCTCATTCGAAGAGAAGGCATAAAATCATATTTTAAGGAAAAGTCAGATGCCTATTCAGGCAAGAAAGTGGGCAGTGAGGAGGCCCGTAAAAATTTACTTCCTAACTTCTACGTCAATAATAATTTCTTTCAATCCATTTTTGGCGGGAATACCATCGAGGTGATTCCACAAGGGTCCGTAGCGATGGATTTAGGGGTCATTTGGCAGAAAAACGACAATCCGGCACTTTCTCCACGTAACCGTACCAACCTCTCGTTCGATTTTGATCAGCGCATCAGTCTGAGTATGTTAGGTAAAATTGGGGAACGTCTGCAAGTAACCGCCAACTATGATACCGAGGCAACGTTCGATTTTCAGAATATCGTAAAATTGGACTATACGCCTACAGAGGATGATATCCTCCAATCCATAGAGGTCGGTAACGTAAATATGCCCTTGAACAGTTCGTTGATCCAGGGCGCACAAAGCCTTTTTGGGGTCAAGACCAAATTACAATTTGGTAAAACCAGCGTCACCGCTGTTTTTTCCGAGCAGCGTTCGCAGAACAATACCGTAGTGGCGCAGGGGGGCGGTACCTTGAACGAATTCAATCTTACGGCGCTCGACTATGATGAGAACAGGCACTTTTTCCTGGCACAGTATTTTAGGGATAACTATGATCGTGCTCTATCCACATACCCCTATATTCAGAGTCAGGTACAAATAACCCGTATCGAGGTTTGGGTGACCAACCGAAGCCAGCAGACGTTGAACGTGCGTAATGTGGTGGCTTTGCAGGATTTGGGAGAGGCCGATAGAACTAAAACAAGGGTTGGGCGCAATAACGGCGATGTTGGAGGGTTTTTCAACGGGCCGACCGATTTGAGACCTAGGAACAGTGCCAATGATTTTGACCCCGCCCTGATTGGCACTGGGACGGGAGCCCTAAATCGGGGAATACGTGAAATTGCCACTATAGAAAGTGGATTCAATGCCGCCAGTTTCTCTCCAGGGTATACCCCCAATCAAGGCTTTGATTACTCTTTTTTAGAAAATGCCAGAAAGTTGGAGCAGGGTAGGGATTTTGATTTCAATACCCAGCTCGGGTACATTTCCTTGAACCAACGGTTAAGCAATGATGAAGTGCTGGGCGTTGCTTTTCAGTACACTTTTCAGGGCGATGTTTTTCAGGTCGGTGAATTTGCAAATGGCGGCTTGGATGCGACCACGATTTCTGCAGGTGCCAACCCCATCATTGAGAACAATACCCTCATCTTAAAATTGCTGAAGAGTAATATTACCAATGTTACGGATCCGATTTGGGATCTAATGATGAAAAATATCTATGCCACGGGTGCTTTCCGGTTGAGTCAAGATGATTTTAAGATGAACATCCTGTATTCTGATCCGACGCCGAGAAATTATATTACCCCTGTGGTCGAGGGTCCGAATTCGGGCTGGCCAGAAGGTTTCGAGGAACGCATCCTACTGAACGTATTCAATTTGGATAGGTTGAACGTGTATAACGATTTACAACCCGGCGGGGATGGTTTCTTCGATTTTGTGCCAGGGCAGACTATCGATATACAGGGCGGTAGAATCATTTTCACTAAAGTGGAGCCTTTTGGGCAGTTCTTGTTCGAGCAATTACAAAGTGGCCCCGGCGAGCAGTATTCCACGGCTTCGACGTATAATCCGAATCAAGATAAATATGTGTTCAGGGATATGTACGAATTAACCAAGGCCGCGGCACTACAAGATCCAGAAAAAAATAAATTCCTTTTAAAGGGGAGGTATAAATCGGAAGGCAGTAACGGGATTCCCATAGGTGCCTTTAATGTGCCCCGTGGCTCGGTGCGGGTTACGGCTGGCGGAAGACAGTTGCAGGAAGGTATCGATTACACGGTGAATTATCAAGCGGGTACGGTACAGATATTAGACCCAAGTTTGGAAGCATCGAACGTACCCATCAATATATCGGTGGAGAACAATGCGGTCTTTGGTCAGCAGACACGTCGCTTTACGGGTGTTAATGTAGAGCATCAGTTCAATGAAAAATTTGTTTTGGGAGGAACCTTGCTCAATTTGAACGAGCGCCCACTGACCCAAAAATCGAATTTTGGGGTCGAACCAGTGAACAATACTATTTTTGGACTGAACAGTAATTTTTCTACCGAAGTACCTTGGTTGACACGCATGGTCAACAAACTTCCCAATATAGATACCGATGTCCCCTCGAACGTTTCCGAAAGGGCAGAGATGGCCATGTTGATACCGAGCTCTCCAAAAAACGCCGATTTTGAAGGGGAAACCACGACCTATCTTGACGATTTTGAAGGGGCGCAGGCCTTGATCGACATTCGTTCTTCACTAGGCTGGACAATTTCGAGTACGCCGTTAGAATTCCCCTCTGGTAACCAACTTGCAGGGACGTCGCCTACAGACCCTGATAATTTGTTGAATGGATACGGTAGGGCAAAATTATCGTGGTACACGGTGGATCCTATTTTTTATACGAACCAAAGACCTGCGGGTATCAGTGACGATGATATTTCAACCAATCCCACTCGAAGGGTTTTTATCGACGAGGTTTTTCCACAGACTGATATTGCCCAAGGGCAGACCCAAGTGCAGGGTACGTTGGACATGGTGTACTACCCGACACAAAAAGGACCTTACAACAATAACCCTGATTTCGTTACCGAAGCTCCGAACGAAAAGTGGGGAGGGATGATGCGGGCGTTGAGCAGTACCGATTTCGAACAGAGCAATGTAGAATTCGTGCAATTTTGGGTGATGGATCCCTATGTGGATGGTATTTCCACAGGGTC